>JAFUKH010000017.1 GCA_017467845.1 Lachnospiraceae bacterium
GAGCTTTGCGGGGAAAGACAGGATGGCATTTTGGACTGTGCAGATAAAATGCTTCGTCCGGGTGGAAGACTTGTGTACTCCACCTGTACCTTTGCACCTATTGAGAACGAAGGAAGCGTCAGCCGCTTTTTGCAAAGACACCAGGAGTATTCCATTCTGCCGGTAGAAAAGCCGGAGACCTTTGCACCGGGTAGAGAAAAGTGGTGTGACCATGTGACAGAAGGTATCGAGCATACCATGCGTATCTGGCCACATATGACGGATGGAGAAGGTCACTATCTGGCAGTACTGCAAAAGAGGGGCGAGGCAGATGGAGAGGTTCGCAGCCTCTATGGACTTGAGAAAAGTGTAAATCCCAAGGAGCTTACCGAGTATAAGGAGTTTGCCAAGGAATGTCTGAAGTTAGAGCTTAAGGGTGTGTATATTAAGTATGGTGACCAGCTTTATTTAGGACCGGAAAATATGCCATCCCTATATAAATTAAAGGTACTGCGTCCCGGACTTCATCTGGGAACATTGAAGAAGAATCGTTTTGAGCCATCCCATGCGCTGGCGCTTGCACTTAAGAAGTCTGATGTGAATTATAGCTATGAGCTGTCTGTGGAGGATGGCAGTGCCCTGCGTTTCTTAGGCGGACAGACCTTTAATATAGAGCAGGGAAAAGGCTGGCATTTGATATGTGTGGACGGTTATTCTTTAGGCTGGGGAAAGGCTGCGGGAGGAATTATGAAAAATCACTATCCAAAGGGTTTAAGAAAGTTGTAAAATTGTTAAATTTGTGGTAGTATAGTCAATATATTGGGCGAAAGACCCAGGTGGAGGAAGTTTTATTATGAAAAAAATTATTTTAACAGGTGACAGACCTACCGGAAGATTGCATGTGGGTCATTACGTTGGCTCTCTCAGAAGACGAGTAGAGCTCCAGAATTCCGGTGAGTTTGATAAGATTAATATAATGATTGCGGATGCCCAGGCACTTACCGATAACTTTGACAATCCGGAGAAGGTACGTCAGAACATTATCGAGGTTGCGCTGGATTATCTTGCCTGCGGACTTGATCCGAAGAAGTCCACACTTTTCATCCAGTCCCATGTAGCTGAGCTCACAGAGTTTACCTTTTACTACATGAATCTTGTTACAGTAGCCAGATTACAGAGAAATCCTACTGTTAAGAATGAGATTCAGATGAGAAACTTTGAGCAGAGTATTCCGGTGGGATTCTTTAATTATCCAATCAGTCAGGCGGCAGATATTACTGCATTTAAGGCCAATGTCGTACCGGTTGGTGAATACCAGATTCCTATGATTGAGCAGACCAGAGAGATTGTACATAAGTTCAATACTGTTTATGCTCCGGTGCTTGTAGAGCCAAAGGCACTTCTTCCTGAGAATGATGCTTGTGGAAGATTGCCGGGTATCGATGGTAAGGCGAAGATGAGTAAGTCTCTTGGTAATTGTATCTATCTTGCGGATAGTGCAGATGATGTAAAGAAGAAAATTATGAGTATGTATACAGACCCGACTCATTTACTTGTTTCCGATCCGGGTCATTTAGAAGGCAACACTGTATTTACTTATCTGGATGCTTTCTGTAAGGACGAGCATTTCGAGAGATATTTACCGGAATATGCAAACCTTGATGAACTGAAAGGTCACTATACCAGAGGTGGTCTTGGTGACGTGAAGGTTAAGAAGTTCCTTAACAATGTAATGCAGGAGGAATTAGAGCCAATCAGAACTCGCAGAAAAGAGTTTGAGAAGGATATTCCTGAAATCTATAATATCTTAAAAGCAGGTAGTGAGGATGCGAGAAATACTGCAGCCAAGACCTTGTCTGAAGTTAAGAGTGCAATGCGTATTAACTACTTTGAAGATGAAGAACTGATTAAGGCTCAGGCAGAGAAATATGAAGCAGAATAATAATGGTTATAAAAGTGAACAGACGGATTTCGGTGCGATTTTTATCGGTGCTATAGCATGTATTATCTTTGTGGTGGTATTTTGCTTTGTTGTATGGAATGTGACTCATAGTGAGCAGGGACCTATTCAGGCAGATACTCCGGTAAGTAGTATTCAAGATGTGGTGGAGCCGGTGAAGACAACGGAACCTACTGCCTCGCCGGAGCCTACATCATCACCGACTCCGGAACCGGCATCAAATGATTTGGGTATGAATTTTGAACCGGTGTCCGATTATGTTACTGCGAAGAATAAGACCAATCTTCGTAGTGAGCCAAGTACCGGTCAGGGAGATGCAACCGTTGTTGTAAAACTGAATAACGGAGATGCGATTCCTCGAGTAGGTATTTGTGAGGAAACCGGCTGGTCAAAGATGCTGTATAACGGTCAGTATGTATATGCTGTAACCAGTTATATGGAGGAAGTGGATGTTCCGACCCAGCAGGAGTAGGAATATATAAAGGGCTGTTGTAAAATACAAAAGTTGATTATGGCGGAATACTGTACGGGGAATACCACCCCTACGTTTGCATGGCTTAGAAAAAATGCGTAGTAATTTCCAAAGCTGCCTTTGCGTTCAAGTTGTGTTATTTCCACGCGTTAGACACTCTGCGTATCTGTCTCGCATAGGGCGGATTCCTTAAGTAACCCAAGCGAAAGCCGGTTATAAAGTTCTTCTATGGGAATCCGCCTAATATGCGGACCGATTGCAGAGCGTCTAACCTTGGAAAAACACAACAAATCAAGGAACGTAAAAGGCAGCTTTGTGAAATTCCAGCATTTTTGAACAGTCTACAAACGTAGGGGTGGTATTCCCCGTACAGCATTCCGCCATAATCACTCCTTATATTTTACAACAGCCCCTCTTGTATGCATGGAATTTAAGAAATCGGTTACCCTAAAAAGAAAAAAGGAGTAACTGAAAGTATGCAGATGATTGGTAAGGCAAGTGTGGCCTATGATAAAGTAATTTACTTACAGGGAGCTGCCAGTGTGGTAGGACAAAAGGAAAGTGAGGGGCCTCTTGGAAAGTATTTTGATGAGATATGTCCGGATGAGAGGGTAGGAGGTACAAGCTGGGAAGAAGCAGAAAGTAATTTGCAGATTAAGGCGGTGGGAAAGGTACTGGAAAAGACCGGTGTAAAGGGGGATGATGTACGCTATATGCTGGGGGGAGACCTTTTGGGACAGTGTATGGCTACCTCCTTCGGAATTGCTGACTACCAGCTCCCCTTTTTGGGGCTTTACGGTGCATGCTCTACTTGTGGTGAAGGCCTTCTGGTAGGTAGTATGCTGGTAGCCGGCGGTATGGCAGAGAGAGTTTTAAGTGTGACATCCAGCCATTTTTCCAGCGCGGAGAAGGAGTTTCGTTTTCCGCTGGAGTATGGCAACCAGAGGCCATTGTCCGCAACATGGACAGTGACCGGAAGCGGTGCATTTATTATGACATCCCAGAAGGGACAAGATACCGGGGTGAAGATTACAGGGGGAACCATCGGTAAGATTACGGACTACGGTATTAAGGATTCCATGAATATGGGAGCTTGCATGGCCCCGGCGGCGGCAGATACCATCGCAAGACATTTGTGTGATTTTAACAGAAGACCCGATGATTATGACAAGATTATTACAGGTGATTTGGGATACGTGGGGCAGGAGGTGCTTCTTAAGCTTTTGGATGATAAAGGCTTTGACCTTCATGGTGTTCACACAGATTGTGGAATCTTAATTTATGACAGGGAGACTCAGGATACCCATTCCGGTGGCAGTGGTTGCGGCTGTGCAGCAGTAACATTAGCTGCTTATATTGTTCGCCAGATTGCCAGCGGAGAGTGGAAGCGTGTACTCTTTTTACCTACCGGAGCCCTTTTGAGTAAGACCAGCTTCAATGAGGGGAAGAGTGTGCCGGCCATCTGTCATGGTGTGGTGCTGGAGCGGGCGTAATTCCGTAATGGGTCTTGCAAACACAGGAAGATTTTAGTAGAATAAACAGTATCCGGCAAAGGAGGATGACAGATGCGTAGAATGGAGTTTAAAATGGAGAGACCGGGACTTCTGACGGCAGGGGATAAGATTACTGTTACAGAGGGACTTTTACCAAGTAACTACTATTATACCATCAATCCGGCACTTGCCATGTCCGGCAATGTACCTTTCCGTTATCGTTTAAAGTCCCGTGAGGGCGTGGTAGTGGATGTTATAGAGAATCCCAGAGGCTTCTACGTGTATGTGGATTTTGACGAGCCGGAGACAGAGCTCGAACGTATGAACAAGAAGTAGAACGGAGGATACATTATGTTAAAGAAAATTGCAACTGATAAGGCACCGGCAGCGATCGGACCATATTCACAGGCTATTGTAGCAGGAGATACCCTTTACAGCTCAGGACAGATTGCACTTGATCCGGCTACCGGTAATGTGGTAGGTGAGACCATCGTAGAGCAGGCTGAGCAGGTAATGAAGAATCTTGGTGCAGTTCTTGCTGAGGCAGGAGCTGATTACAGCAAGGTTGTGAAGACCACCTGTTTCCTTGCAGATATGGGTGATTTTGCGGCATTCAATGAGGTATATGGTAAGTATTTTACAGATAAGCCTGCAAGAAGCTGTGTAGCAGTTAAGACCTTACCCAAGAATGTTCTTTGCGAAGTGGAAGTAATCGCGTATATAGGTTAAAGTCAGGCGGGGAGGATTCCTTCCAAGTTAGCATGTTAAGAAATGGCTCTGTGAGGAAATGATATGCCTTATGAAGACCCTTGAAAAACGTCAGCACTTAGCGAGGTATTTTCGAGCTTAGTACTGTTACGTTTTTCACGGAGCGAAAGCGTGTCTGAATAAGGCATATCGTTTTTGAACGGAGCCATTTCTTAACCCAATGGAATCGGAAGTATTCCCACTTTGTCTATGGAGGAAATTATGAGAAATATCGTTTTAATTGGTATGCCCGGTGCGGGGAAAAGCACAGTAGGTGTAGTACTTGCCAAGAAAATGGGCTACCGTTTTATCGATTCGGATTTAGTGATTCAGGACACATACGGAAAGCTGCTGCATGAGCTGATTGAGGAGCATGGTGTAGAGGGCTTCTGGAAGATAGAAAATGATATCAATGCGGGAATGGACGTGGAGAAAGCAGTCATTGCTACCGGCGGAAGTGCCATCTACGGGGAAGAGGCTATGGAGCATCTGCGTGAGATTGGCATGGTGGTGTATTTGAAGCTTTCCTATGAAGAGATTGAGGAGCGTCTGGGAGATTTAAGTGCCAGAGGAGTAACCTTAAAGCCGGGGCAGGATTTGAAGGCGTTATATCAGGAGAGAACGCCTCTGTATGAAAAATATGCACATATAACCATTGAGTGTGATAATAAAATGTTACGAGAGATTGTAAAGGAAATTGCACAATATGAGAAATAAGACAACCAGAAATTCCTTTTTACTGTTTATTGCAGCCTTTATCTGGGGAACTGCTTTCATTGCCCAGAGTAAAGGGATGGATTACTTAAGTCCTTTCGCATTTACGGGAGTACGTAACCTGATAGGCTCCACCTTCCTGCTGGGACTTGTGCTGGTGCGCAGACTTACGAACAAGGATGTTTATAAAAATATAAATTGGTCATTGACCATCAAGGGAGGTCTTCTGTGTGGTATTGCACTTACCTTTTCCAGTATGCTGCAGCAGTATGGAATGGTATATACTACCGTGGGTAAAGCGGGATTTTTGACTACGCTCTATGTAATCTTTGTACCCATTGCCGGAATCCTTTTCCATAAAAAGGTGGAGTGGCAGGTGTGGCTGGCAGCCGCTATGGGAGCCGTGGGAATTTATCTTCTCTGCATGACGGAAAGTTTTTCTCTAAGCTTCGGCGATACTCTGGTTCTTCTGTGCGCAGTAGGATTTACGGTACATATTATGGTGATTGACCATTTCTCTCCTCAGACGGATGGAGTGCTTTTATCTTTTATCCAGTTTTTATTCTGCGGTGTGTTGTGCAGCATTTTGTCCCTGTTCTTCGGAGCACCTACGATGGAAACGGTGAAAGGAGCACTGGGCTCCCTGCTTTATGCCGGAGTAATGTCCAGCGGTGTGGCATTCACACTGCAGATTATTGCCCAGAAGGATTTGAATCCTACCATTGCGGCCCTTTTGATGAGTCTGGAATCGGTAATTGCAACTATCGGCGGATTTGTAGCTTATAAGGTGGGATTTTTGAAAGATGATCAAACCATGACGGCAAGGCAGATTGTGGGTTGCGTAATTGTATTTACGGCGGTGATTTTAGTACAGCTGCCTACTGAGTGGTTCCATAAAAAGAAAAACGTATAAAAATAAAGACCTCTTCACAAACTATGAAAAATAGAAGATGAAGAGGTTTTTTTATGGATTATGTAAAGTCATTTATTGTAGGTGGAATTATTTGTATGCTGGTACAGCTGCTGATGGAAAAGACGAAGCTCCTTCCGGGCAGAATTATGGTGCTTTTGGTAGTGACCGGTGCTGTCCTTAGCTTTATCGGTATATACCAGCCCTTTGTGGATTTCGCAGGGGCGGGAGCTAGTGTACCTCTCCTTGGCTTTGGAAATGTGCTCATGAAGGGGGTAAAGGAAGCGGTGGATGAGCAGGGCTTCCTTGGGCTCTTTGCAGGAGGCTTTAAAGCAGGAGCGGTTGGTACTGGAGCTGCATTAATCTTTGGTTATATCGCCAGCTGGTTCTTTAAGTCTCATTCAAGACAGTAGCCTACAGCAGCTCAAACTCAATTCCTTCTTTAGACAAGAACTGGGTAATTGCCTTATCCCAGATGATATCCGGTTCCTTGTTCATCACAAAGGTATGAAAGGCTGTGCCGGTGGTTAAAACGGCACTGCCACCATCGTATTTGATGGTCAGAACCAGAGCCTTTACCTGTTCGGCAGGGATGCTGCAGCCAGCGGCAGCCAGAAGTTTACTCACCATCTCCGGCTTAAAATGTAGGACAAATTTGAAATATAAAGGAGTTCTTTTTCCCTTAATCAGGTTAAACATAAGGCTTTTCATTTCTGCCCATGTAGCGAAGTCGTAAGGAAGGGAAACGGTATCGTCCCCGTTATAAAATTCTTTATTAATATGGCCATCGATAGTGTAGGTATTGGCAGTGGAAATAGTGCCTTCTGCTAATAAGAAATTATCGAAAGCGGTACCTGCCAGCAGATGATTCATGAAGGATTTCATGGAAGAAACTTTCAGTGCCTGCATGGAATATTCTCCTTAAAAATACTTTAGGTCGAGTATACAACAAGATACTCGAGGTGTCAAAAAGTTGTTGTTTGTCTTTACGCTGGAATGTTCCTGTGCTAGAATTAACGTAGTAATGATAACCGCATGGCGCAGCCTGCGGATGAGAAATAAGAATTGGAGACCGGATATATGAGTTATAAGATTGTTGTAGACAGCTGTTGTGAGCTACCTGAGGAGTTTAAGAAGGATTCTCGTTTTGAAAGAGTACCCTTAGGCCTGGAGGTTGGTGATTATCACATCCTGGATGATGATGATTTTAATCAGAAGTCTTTTTTGGCAAAGGTTGCGGCATGTCCCACCTGTCCCAAGTCCTCCTGTCCGTCACCGGAACGTTTTATGAATGCCTACAATGCTGATGTGGACAATATTTATGTGGTAACATTGTCTGCCAAGCTCAGTGGAAGTTATAACAGTGCAGTTCTGGGAGCCAATCTATATCACGAACAGTTCGGAGAGAAGAATATTCACGTATTTGATTCTGAGTCCGCAAGCTGCGGGGAAACGCAGATTGCGCTTAAGGTAATGGAGCTGGAGGAGGCAGGCTTGTCCTTTGAAGAGGTCGTAGAGCAAGGGGAAAAGTATCGTGATGAGATGCACACCTACTTTGTGCTTGATAATCTGGAGACTCTTCGAAAGAACGGAAGATTATCCAATGTAAAAGCTTTGGTAGCTTCCACCCTTAGTATTAAACCAATTATGATAAGTGATGGAGGGCAGATAGCCCAGCAGGGACAGTGTATTGGCATGAAGAAGGCTTTGGCCAAGCTGGCAGAGTATCTTGTAGCTGAGGTGCCGGATTTACAGGCAAAGCGCTTAATGATTACTCATTGCAATGCACCGGAGAGGGCAGAGCATATGAAGGCTCTTCTGGAGAAAAAGGCTACGTTTAAGGATGTTATTATTTTAGATACCGCAGGAATCAGTAGCATGTATGCCAATGATGGGGGAATTATTGTTACGTGTTAAGAAGAATCCTGAAGATTAGGCGGAGGCAGCGGCTATGGAAGAACAGCGTGTAAGGATTAGTGATATTGCCGAGGAATTGGGATTAAGCACTGCAACAGTTTCCAATGTTATTCATGGAAAAACGAAGAAGATTTCTGATGAAACAGTAAAGCGTGTTATGGAGCTGATTGAAGAACGTCAGTATATCCCCAATATAGCAGGTATCCTGCTGGCGCAAAATTCATCTAAAATTATAGGTGTCTTTGTAAATGACCATGAGAAGTATGAGGGGCATACCTTGGATGACTTTTTTATTTCGTCTTCTCTCAATTTTCTTTCCACAGAAATTGAAAGCAGTGGCCAGTTTATGATGGTTAAAAAAGCGAAGTGTGCGGACGAAATCATCAAATTCGCCTCTATGTGGAACATGGATGGAATCGTGGTAATCGGTTTCTGTGACCAGGATTATATGTACCTGCGAAACCACATGAGAATTCCATTTGTGGTTTATGATGGCTTTTGCGAAAATCCGGAGAGGATTTTGAATATCACCATAGACAATTACGATGGTGGATATCAAGTCGGATGCTATTTCAGAGAGATAGGACATAGAAGAGCCTTATGTATTTCTGACAATGAGATTTGTGTTGACCTGGAACGGCGCAAGGGATTTTATGAAGGCTTTTCTCCCGGTATAATTGATTTTCTGTTGATTCCCATGCAAAAGGATGAACGTTGGCAGTTTTATCAGCAGAATCTGGATTCTATCCAAAAGGTATCCGCTATATTTGCTGTTTCAGATTATTATGCAATGGATTTGATTTGTTTTCTGAATGAACAGGGAATATCCGTTCCGGAGGATATTTCTGTTGCCGGATTTGATGACATCCCTATGTGTCAGATGATTTGTCCCACCCTGACAACAGTAAAACAGGATGGTGCCCTTCGTGCTAAGCTGGCAGTAGAGAAGCTGAGGGAATTGAGGGAAAAGAAAAGTATAGATTCGGAGATTACTTTGCCTGTTTCTTTAGTAGTGCGAAACAGTACAAAGGAATTTTATACATAATAAGGAGCTGTGTTTGGTAATTTTGCACAAATGCAGCCCCTTATTTTTGTGCGGGGTTACGCGTTTAACCTTTGAAATGGAACAGGGCGGGAGCTAAAATGGGAGTATGAAAAAGCAGGAGGTTCTCATATGGAAAGTAAGAATAGTTTTTTTAAAATGGTATGTAATCTTGCGATTCCTGTAACATTACAATCTATGCTTCAATCTTCCTTTAGTATTGTTGACCAAATTATGATCGGTCAATTGGGTAGTGTCAGTGTAGCCGGTGTGGGACTGGCAGGTAAATTTGCATCCATATACTCGGTTGTTATCTCTGCTATTGGCGCTGTTGCGGGGATTATGATTTCACAATATCTGGGACAGAAAAATGCACATGAAGTTAGGCGGAGTTTCTATACAAATCTATTGATTAGCGTTGGAATTGCAGGTATTTTTACTGCCCTTTGTATACTGTTTCCGGGAAAAATTATGGGACTTTACACCAAGGATTTGGCAACTCAGCAGGCAGCAGCCGCCTATCTTCTGTTCATTGCAGGCACGTTTATCCCCTTAGCGGGAGCAACATTGTTTTCGACCCTGCTGCGCTGCACTGATAAACCGCAATTACCTTTATATGCAAGTATTGCATCTGCCGTACTGAACACAGGGCTAAACTACATTCTTATCTTCGGAAAATTTGGCATTGCACCGATGGGGGCACAGGGGGCTGCTATTGCTACAGTTATTTCCCAGTGGGTCAATTTCCTTTTGATGGTTATGATGATGCCCAAAAAGGATTCTTGTCTGGCTAAGTCGGATGGAGCCTCAAATGTTAGAGCAAATCTCAATTGGAAGCAGTACCTTTCCATGCTACTCCCGATTCTCGTGTGCGAGGTTGGTTGGAGCTTGGGCGAGAATGTATATGCTGCAATTTACGGGCATATGGGAACGGATGCCAGTGCAGCTATGACATTGATTAATCCCATACAAGGTTTATTGATTGGTGCGCTTTGCGGATTATCTCAAGCAGCAAGTGTAATCATTGGCAAAAAGTTAGGAAATGAGGAATATGAGGATGCGTATGTTTCATCCAAAAAGCTGATTCTTTATGGAGGGGTGGGAGCGGCACTGCTTTCTATGGTGGTGATTTTGACCAGCGCCCTTTATGTTGAGATTTACCGGGTGGAAGAAATCGTAAAAGAATTGACCAGACAGATTTTGGTTGCATATGCATTGGTGGCACCATTTAAGGTGCTGAATATGATTTTAGGAGGGGGGATTATCCGAAGCGGTGGACGGACAAAATACGTTATGTTCATTGACTTGATTGGTACATGGTGTTTCGGTGTGCCGCTGGGACTGTTGGCAGCATTTGTTTTAAAGCTGTCCATCCCTTATGTTTATTTCATTCTGTCTCTGGAAGAATGTATTCGCTTTGGTATATCCTTGGTGGTATTCCGAAATAAGAAATGGATGAATCGTCTGGAAGCAGGCGTATAGAAATTGAATGGAGGATATATGTAATGGAAAGAAAAATTGTATTAAAACAGGATATTCTTGAAGCACTTACGAAGGCAGGTGTGGGAAAAGGTCAGACAATTATGGTGCACACCTCTCTTAGCAGTCTTGGTTTTGTCTGTGGTGGAGCACAGGTGGTAATTGAGGCTCTGTTGGAAAGTGTGGGTACAGACGGAACCATTATGATGCCGACGCAGTCGTGGAAAAATCTCGATCCAACTACGGGGGTACATTGGGAGGAACCGGAAGAATGGTGGCAAATGATTCGAGATAACTGGCCGGCATATAACAAGGATATTACCCCGACAAATACGATGGGAGCGGTTGCAGAAATGTTTCGCAAATGGCCGGGAACCTTGCGCAGTAATCACCCGGCTCGCTCTGTTGCAGCCAAAGGTAAATTTGCAGAATACCTTACAATGGAGCATGATCTTTCCAATATTTTTGGAGAAGGATCTCCCATCGGTAAACTGTATGAATTAGATGGATATGTCCTGCTGATTGGAGTTGGATATGATAAAAATACTTCTCTGCACCTTGCTGATGTAAGGGCAGAATACCCCGGAAAGCATGACTGCACAGAATACAGCGCAATCATGGAGAACGGGAATCGGGTGTGGAAAGGATATAACACCCTCTTTGTAGATGGCGAGGACTTTAATGAAATCGGAGATGCTTTTGAAAAAGAATGCTCCGTGAAAAAGGTGTCTTTAGGAAACGGAACCATAACTTTTATGAAACAGAGAGAGCTTGTGGACTTTGCAGTAAAATGGATTGAAGGGAATCGTGTTTAGCTCCTCGGTCAGTTTTCTTTTTTCAGTACGTATTTTTCGTACATTGCTTTCGCATACGGTTTTACATTAAAAGGAAGGCGGAAAGATCTTCCGTCAGTCATTGTCAGTTTCATAAGAGATAACGATTTGATGTATCGTCCATTGAGCAGTACATGCTCCGTAGGCGCAAAGAAGGTCTCATAATGCTCCCACTGGCTGAACAGATTCAGTACGTTATCGCGGATGCGGATGTTGCGCCCGTCCCTTAGGACTACATCAACATATCTTCCTTCCTGCATGGCATAGAGGATATCTTCTTCCGTTACATAGACGGTATCCTTTTCCTCACGGAGTTCAATCAGAGGCGTTGAAGAAGCTTTGTATTGTTGAGCATCATCTAATGAGGCCGCAAGTTCAGCGGCCTTAATAGCTTTATTCAAGTATTTCACCTGCTCGGGCAGTCCGGCAGTGCGATAGTCAATATCGGAAACACACATATAAATAGGAACCACAACTCCCAGAGAAAGCAGATTTTTCGCCACATCTACACCGGTTGTGCCCGGTGTCTTGCACATATCAATATAGAAAACATCATAGAGCATGGGGTGCGAGAGGACTGCCTTCTCATTGCCGTAAGAATCAATAAAAAGGCTTTCTCCGGTTTCCTTTAGTCTCTTATCAGACTCCCTATGCAGAAGTCGTTCCATCTGTTTTCTGTCCGCTACATTATCATCACATACTGCTACGTGCATTGCGTTCCTCCGTAAAATTGTACCAATTAAATATCTATATAATAATCTTTACATTTTACCAAACAAAAGTCAAGAGTAAGTAAAAGAGCAAGCCATATTCAACAATGGCAATCAGGGGCATACCGAACTTAAAGTACCAATGCTTTGTTTTGTGACGGAAGACGTTCATTCCAAGGGTGGTTCCGATACCACCACCCACAAAGGCGAAGAGAAAGAGGGTAGCTTCTGGAATGCGCCAGGCACCTCGTTTGGCCTTGCCTTTGTCCACACCCATGACTATGAAACCCACAATATTGATGATAAGTAAATAAATTGCGATGATGATTAATAATATTCTAAGCATAGAACCTCCGACGAAAAACAAGGGCTGGCGCTTGCTGCGACAGCCCTGTATGATGTGCTACTTATTTGTTGTTCTTCTCAACCTCAGCCATCTTCATTGCACGAACCTTGCAAGAAAGACCGAATAAGTTAATGAAGCCTGCTGCATCATGATGATCGTATAAATCACCTGTAGTGAAGGATGCGATGCTTTCATTATATAAAGAATATGGAGAAGTAGTACCTGCCTTGATGATGTTGCCCTTGTAAAGCTTGAACTTAACTTCACCGGTTACATATTCCTGAGTCTTCTCAATGAATGCCTGAATAGCTTCACGCTTAGGAGTGAACCACTTACCTTCGTATACAACGTCAGCAAGCTTGTTGCCCATTTCCTTCTTTAAGGTGTAAGTGTCACGGTCAAGGATTAATTCCTCAAGCTGCTGATGAGCTTCCATAAGGATGGTTCCACCGGGAGTCTCATAAACACCACGGGACTTCATACCAACTACACGATTCTCAACAATATCAACGATACCGACGCCGTGCTTTCCACCAAGCTCATTTAACTTGCGGATGATATCAGAGACCTTCATCTTCTCGCCGTTTACGGTAGTAGGAATACCCTTTTCAAAGGTCATGGTTACGTACTCGCCCTCTTCAGGAGCCTTTTCAGGAGTGGTACCTAAGACTAATAAGTGATCGAAGTTCGGCTCGTTTGCAGGATCCTCAAGCTCTAAGCCCTCATGGCTGATGTGCCAGATGTTACGGTCACGGCTGTAAGAGGTGTCTGCTGAGAAAGGAAGGTCAATGCCATGTGCCTTGCAGTATTCGATTTCAGACTCACGGGAATCCATGGTCCACTTGTCATCACGCCATGCAGCAATAATCTTGATGTCAGGAGCAAGTGCTTTGATACCAAGCTCGAAACGGATCTGGTCATTACCCTTACCGGTAGCACCATGGCAGATTGCAACAGCGCCTTCTTTACGAGCGATTTCTACTAATTTCTTAGCGATTAACGGACGTGCCATGGAAGTACCTAATAAGTACTTGTTCTCGTAGATTGCGTTAGCCTGTACACAAGGAACGATGTATTCGTCACAGAATTCATCGATAACGTCTAAGATGTATAACTTCTCAGCACCACAGAATTTTGCTCTTTCCTCAAGTCCGTCTAATTCCTCTGCCTGACCACAGTCAATGCAGACACAAACTACTTCATAGTCATAGTTCTCCTTTAACCAAGGAATGATTGCGGTGGTATCAAGACCACCTGAGTAAGCTAAGATAACTTTTTCTTTCATAATTATGTATCTCCTTTGAATATAAAGTGTTTTTGTTTTCAATCTTTCTCGATTGTACACCATCTATATGCATAATGCAAGCATAAATATTGCATAAAAACAAAAGTAAAATCCAATATCACTGTATAAAAATTACTAAAAATGCATTTTATACTGTATAATTATGCATAAATATTCAAAATTTGCTTGACGGAAGCGTTTTTGTGTTGTATCTTATCTTGAAAAGAGGTAGACTATTGTATAGAATAAGATGGAATAATTTGGAGGAAATAGTCATGATTAAGGTTGGTATTATTGGCGCTACCGGTTATGCCGGAGGAGAACTGGTTCGTATTCTGATGAATCATAAAGATGTAGAAATCAAGTGGTACGGTTCCAGAAGTTATATAGATAAGAAGTATTTCCAGGTTTACAGAAACATGTTCGAAATCGTAGAGGATGTATGCAAGGATGATAATATTAATGAGCTTGCGGATCAGGTGGATGTGATCTTCACCGCTACACCACAGGGCTTCCTTGCAGGTATTCTTACCGAGGAGATTTTAAATAAGGTAAAGATTGTAGATTTATCCGCAGATTATCGTATTAAAGATGTGGCAGTTTATGAGAAGTGGTACGGTATCGAGCATAAGTCGCCACAGTTTATCGAAGAGGCTGTATACGGTCTTTGTGAAATCAACCGTGGCAAGATAAATGAGAAGACCAGACTTGTGGCAAATCCGGGCTGCTATACTACCTGTTCGATTTTAACCGCATATCCTCTTGTGAAGGAAGGGCTTATTGATGCATCTACTTTAATTGTTGATGCAAAGTCCGGTACTTCCGGAGCAGGTCGTGGTGCTAAGGTTCCTAACCTGTACTGCGAAGTAAATGAGAACATCAAGGCATACGGCGTAGCAAGTCACAGACATACTCCGGAAATCGAGGAGCAGCTGGGTTACGCAGGCGGTAAGGAAGTGGTTCTGAACTTCACTCCGCACCTGGTTCCTATGAACAGAGGTATCCTGGTTACCGAGTATGCAACTTTAGTAAAGAAGGCAGACGGAAGTCTTCCTACCTATGAAGAGATTAAGGCGGCATACGATAAGTATTATGCAAATGAGAAATTTGTCCGCGTACTGGAGAAGGGTGAGTGCCCTGAAACCAAGTGGGTGGAAGGCAGTAATTATGTAGATGTGAATTTTGTGATTGATGAGCGTACCGGAAGAATTATTATGATGGGTGCACTTGATAATCTGGTAAAGGGAGCAGCAGGTCAGGCTGTTCAGAATATGAACATTCTCTTTGGATTAGATGAGGCAGCAGGCCTTGATTTAATTCCTTGCTTCCCTTAAAACTGTGAAAAGAAATTCTAAGTCAGCAAAATACGCAGACCAAGAATTTCTAAGTTTCACAGAGGAATTTGTGGCGCGTGGCGCCCCAAAGTTCCGGAGAATGGAGATATATTATGAAAACATATGAAATAAAAACCATGACAGCTGAGGATTACGACGGGCTGTATAAATTGTGGATGACCATTCACGGCTTCGGCATCCGAAGCATTGATGACTCCAAAGAAGGCGTGGAAATGTTTCTTCGAAGAAACCCCACTACCAGTGTGGTAGCGGTGGCGGAGAATGGTGATATCGTAGGAGGAATCTTGTGCGGACATGACGGCAGACGCGGATGTCTGTATCATGTGTGCGTAAGAGAGGATTATCGAAGACTGGGTATTGGTAAAGCCATGGTGGTGCATTGTATGAATGCACTGAGAGCAGAGAAGATCAACAAGGTGAGTCTGATTGCTTTTTCGATAAATGATATCGGTAATAAGTTCTGGAGAGCGGCAGGCTGGACCAAGCGTGAAGATTTGAACTATTACGATTTTACCTTGAATGAGAAAAATATAACGGAGTTTAATAAATAATTTGGAGGATAAATTGAAAAATCCATAAATGCAAGATTTTTCAATTGGCAAATTTGGCTTGCGCCTAATTTGCATGTTTTTAGAAAGGCGGAGATTTAGTATGATGAAGCAGATTGCAGGCGGCGTAACGGCAGCCAAGGGTTTTGAAGCAGCATCAGCACAGGCTGAGATTAAATATAAAAACAGAACAGATATGGCACTTGTTTACAGTCAGGTGCCCTGTACCGTAGCAGGTACTTTTACCAAGAACGTGGTAAAGGCAGCTCCTGTTATGTGGGATAAGAAGATTGTATCCGAGGTGGGCGTGGCGCAGGCAGTTGTAGTGAACTCAGGTATTGCCAATGCTTGTACCGGTAAGCCGGGTATGGACTGCTGTCAGGCAGAGGCAGAGCATGCAGGTAAATTACTTGGAATTCCTGCGGAGAGCGTACTGGTAGGTTCTACCGGTGTTATCGGAATGCAGATGCCGGTGGACCGTTTAAAGGCCGGTATCGAAAAATTGGTTGTAGCTAAGGAAGGTACATTAGAAGCAGGTCTTGCAGCAGCCAAGGCAATTATGACCACCGATACCGTACATAAAGAGATTGCATTTGAGTTTGAAGTGGGTGGTAAGACAGCTACCATCGGTGGTATGTGTAAGGGCTCCGGCATGATTCACCCCAATATGTGTACCATGCTGGGTTATGTAACTACCGACGTTAAGATTTCGAAGGAGATGTTGCAGAGGGCACTTTCCGCAGATATTGAGGATACCTTCAATATGGTATCTGTAGATGGCGATACTTCTACCAACGATACCTTACTTGTTCTGGCGAACGGTCTTGCAGGTAATGAAGAAATTGTGGCAGAAGGACCTGATTATGAAGCATTCTGCGAAGCATTACATGCAGTGAATACTTATATGTCCAAGAAGATGGCAGGTGACGGAGAAGGTGCGACAGCTCTCTTCATGACTAAGGTTATCGGTGCTGATACGAAAGAAAATGCAAGAACTCTTGCAAAATCAGTTATTTGTTCGTCCTTGACCAAGGCAGCTATTTTTGGTCATGATGCCAACTGGGGTCGTATTTTATGCGCACTTGGATACTCCGGAGTACAGTTTGACCCGGAAAATGTAGATTTGTATTTTGAAGGAAAATCCGGCAAAATCCATATCTTCGGTAACGGCATCGCTCAGGACTACAGCGAGGAGGAAGCTTCTGCAATCTTAGCAGAGGAAGAGGTTACCGCGCTGGTGGATATGCATATGGGCAGCGCAGAAGCTACTGCATATGGTTGTGATTTAAGTTATGATTATGTTAAAATAAACGCGGATTATCGTTCTTAGGAGGAAGCAAGGAGATTATTATGGAAAAAGATATGGAAAAGGTACTCCACAAAGCGGAGGTTCTTATCGAGGCATTACCTTATATTCAGAAATTCAATCGTAAGATTATTGTTGTAAAGTACGGCGGAAGCGCCATGAGTAACGAAGAGCTTCAGAGGAATGTTATTAAGGATGTAACCTTACTTAAACTGGTTGGCTTCAAGCCTATCATCGTTCATGGCGGTGGTAAGGAAATCAGCCGTTGGGTAGGTAAGGTTGGTAAGGAAGCCAAGTTTGTAAACGGTCTTCGTGTGACCGACGCAGAAACCATGGAAATTGCAGAAATGGTTCTGAATAAGGTAAATAAGCAGCTGGTTTCTATGGTAGAGGAGCTGGGTGTAAATGCGATCGGTATCAGTGGTAAAGATGGCGGACTTTTAAAGGTAGAGAAGAAGTATTCAAACGGTGAAGATATCGGATTCGTTGGTGAGATTACCGAGGTTAATCCGAAGATTCTCTTCGATATGCTGGAGAAGGATTTCCTTCCTATCGTAGCACCGATTGGTATGGATGATAAGTTCCAGACCTACAATATCAATGCAGATGATGCTGCCTGCGCTATTGCAAAGGCTGTTGAGGCCGAGAAGCTGGCATTCTTAACGGATATCGAGGGATTATATAAGGATATTAACGATAAGTCATCCTTTATCTCCAGAATCACTGCATCTGAGGCAGAGGAACTGATTAACAGCGGATTCATCGGCGGTGGCATGCTTCCGAAGTTAAATAACTGTACCTCAGCTATTAAGAACGGCGTAAACAAGGTACATATTTTGGATGGACGTATTTTACATTGCCTGCTTCTGGAAATTTTCACCAATTCAGGCGTTGGCACCGCAATTGTAGCTGACGAAGAGGTGTAATGGTTATGATGAAAGAATATATTGAAGAGGCAGAGAAAGCTCTGCTTCATACCTACAATCGTTTTCAGGTAGTTTTGGATAAGGGTGAGGGTGTACGCCTTTACGATATCGAGGGGAAGGAATATTTGGACTTTTGTTCCGGTATTGCCGTATTCGCTCTCGGTTATAATGACAAGAGATATAACGATGCCGTGAAGGCACAGGTGGATAAGCTTCTTCACACCTCTAATTATTATTATAATATACCTGCTATTGAGGCAGCAAAGAAGATTAAGAAAGTATCCCAGATGGACCGTGTATTCTTCACCAATTCTGGTGCGGAGGCCATTGAAGGTGCCATCAAGGCAGCTCGTAAGTATGCTTACAATAAGGATGGGCAGACCGACCATGAGATTATCGCTTTAGAGCATTCCTTCCACGGAAGAACCATGGGTGCTTTATCCGTAACCGGCAATCCGAAGTATCGTGAGGCTTTCCAGCCTATGATTGGTCATATCAAGTTTGCACAGATGAATGACTTTGAGAGCATTGCATCTCAGGTAACCGATAAGACCTGTGCAATTATCATGGAAACTGTACAGGGTGAGGGCGGTATTTTCCCGGCAGAGGAAGAGTTCTTGAAGAAAGTTCGTGCCCTTTGTGATGAAAAAGATATTTTATTAATCTTAGATGAAATCCAGTGTGGTATGGGTCGTACCGGATATATGTATGCATGGCAGAAGTATGGAGTGAAGCCGGATATTATGACTACTGCTAAGGCCCTGGGCTGCGGCGTTCCGGTAGGTGCATTCTTGATGACACAGAAGGTTGCTGATAATTCTCTGGTTGCAGGTGACCATGGCACCACCTATGGTGGTAATCCACTTGCATGTGCTGCCATAAGTAAGGTGTTGGATATTTACGAAGAAGATGGTATATTAGAACATGTAAAGGAAACAGCTCCTTATCTGGAGAAGCGTCTGGATGAGTTATGTGCAAAGCATGACTGCATTACTACCAGACGTGGAGTAGGCTTTATGCAGGGACTTGTCTTTGATAAGCCGGTTGGCGATGTGATTAACAAAGCGCTGGAAAAGGGGTTAATCTTAATCAATGCAGGAGCGAATATTATCCGTTTTGTACCACCTCTTGTGATTACAAAGGAAAATATTGATGAGATGGTGGAGATTCTAGACTCTTGCATACTGTAAAAAATCCATAGACGCAAGATTTTTTACAGGGCAAATTTGTGCCTGCGAAGGATGCTAAAGCATCTGCCAAGTTTGCGACTTTTTGAAAGGCTAGGGTATTACATGCATCGAAGAGTAAAGTTATTTAGTATATTGGCACTTGCCGGCATCACTGCCGGCTTGTTTGCGTATAATGGTTTTCTGGAAAATCTTTCGGAAGACGAGGAAATCAGTGAAATTCCGGGTGTATTCGGTAAGGAGACCATTCGTTTTTGGTATGCGGATGAGAGTCTGTCCGACTACATTAACAGTGCAGCAGTTGCTTTTGGTGAGGCTGCGGATATTCGTGTGATTCCGGAGCTGGTTTCGGAGAGTGAATATTTAGAGGCTATCAATAATGCCACAGTGCGGGAGGATGTTTTCCCGGATATGTATCTGATTAGCAATGATTCACTGGAAAAGGCATATTTGTCCGGTCTGGCTACAGAGATTCAGGATACCAAGGGCGTAGTAAGTGAGGACAATTTCTCACAGGCGGCGCTTTCCGCAGTGACCTATCAGGGAGAATATGTGGGATATCCCATGTATTATGAGACCACAGCCCTTTTATACAATGAGACCTATCTTCAGGAGTGGGCAGCCCAGCAGGAGACGCCTACAGAGGCAACTGTACCGGCGAACTTTGATGAACTTCTGACCATGGCAGATACCTTTGATCCCCCTGAATCAGTAGAATCCATTTTTACCTGGGATGTGTCGGATATTTTCTACAATTACTATCTGATTGGTAACTATATCAATGTGGGTGGTGAGGCCGGAGATGACAGAGAGCAGATTAATCTTTACAATAACGAGGCTGTGCTTTGTCTGCAGAAGTATCAGGCACTGAACCAGTTCTTTTCTATTGATTCGGCTACAGTAGATTACGAAAGTATACTTCAGGATTTTGTGGATGGTAAGGTGGTATTTACTGTTGCAACAACCGATGCCGCTGCTAAGCTTGCTCAGGCCAAGGAAGAGGGGGCATTTACCGGAGATTATGGCTTTGCTATGATGCCGGATGTCACTGCAGACCTAAAGAGCCGTTCTTTATCGATAACCGGCTGCCTTGCTATCAGTAGTTATTCGGAGAAAAAGGAAGAAGCGAATGAATTTGCTACTTTCCTTGTGACAGAGTATGCGGACGAGCTCTATGGCAGAACCGGGAAAATGTCTGCCAATAAGGGGATGGATACAGATAACGGTGCAGCAATGATTTTCCAGGCAGAGTATGGGGAGAGTATTCCGCTTAGTAAGATGATTGATACCAGTAATCTCTGGATTCAGCTGGAGGTGCTGTTCTCTAAAGTATGGAATAGTGGGGATGCAGATGCCCTTCTTCAGGAGACAGCAAACCAGGTGAGCACTCAGGTAGTGAAATAAAAGAATAATTTACCAATCATATGGACATCCTAGTGGTATTAAGTATATTAGGAGGCTTTATATGATTGGTATTTTTATTGCATTACTTTCCGGGGCACTTATGAGTGTGCAGGGAGTATTTAATTCTCAGGTGACGAAGGCATCGGGGATCTGGGCAGCCAGTGCGTTTGTACAGGTTACGGCCTTTGCCGTATGTATGGCTGCGTGGTTTCTAACAGAGAGAGGTAGTCTCTTGGCACCCCTCAAAGTGGAACCCAAATATATGTTGCTGGGTGGTGCTATAGGGGCATTTATTACCTATACTGTTATTAAAAGCATGGAAATGCTTGGCCCTGCCAAGGCGGTAATGTTTATTGTAATCTGTCAGATTATTGTTGCTTATCTCATTGAGCTTTTCGGATGGTTCGGAGTAGAAAAAGCAGAATTTTCCTGGAGAAAAATGTTGGGTATGGCAATTGCTATTGTAGGCGTTTGTATTTTTAAGTGGAAGTGAAATTTAAGTCTTTCTTAAGGAATACGCCCTTGTAAAATTGTTACGAATATTTTACAATTAGATTATCGCATCTTAAGGCATTCCGCTTCCGAAAGGGAGAGGAAGGATGAAGATATTTAAGAGAATCATTATTGTAGTGTTATGGATAAGCTGTGTGTTGCTCAGCGGATGTGGAGAGCAGGAGGAATTACTTTTGCTACAACCCGGGGACTCTGTAGGTATGGAAGCTTCCGTAGTAGTAACGGAGCCGCCCAGGCAGATTGCTGTGTATGTGTGCGGTCAAGTACTGTATCCGGGAGTTGTATATCTGGATGAGGATGCCAGAGCGGTAGATGCAGTGGAGGCGGCCGGTGGGCTGACAGAGGCCGCGGATGCAGAGTATATTAATCTTGCCGCCCGCGTATCGGATGGCGAGAAGTTGTACATTCCGGATGTGCAGGAGGGACAGGAGCTTAGAGAACGTGAGGCAGAGGCTGCTTCCGACCTTGTGAATATCAATACTGCGGACCGGGAGAGGTTGATGACCTTGCCGGGGATCGGTGAAAGCAAGGCGCAGGATATTATTGCTTATCGGGAAGAATGCGGTGAGTTTGCAAGTATTGAAGAGCTGATGAATATTTCCGGAATAAAGGAAAGTCTTTTTGAGAAGATAAGAGACAAAATTGTTGTAGAATAAAATCGAGGGGACGAATAATGGCTATTAAGAGAGCACTTGTGGTTGATGATGAGAAGTTAATTGTAAAGGGAATTCGCTTTAGCTTAGAGCAGGATGACATTGAAGTGGATTGTGCATATGATGGTGAAGAAGCACTGGATTATGCCAGAACAAATGAATATGACATTATTTTTCTGGATGTAATGCTTCCTAAGCTTACCGGATTTGAAGTATGTCAGCAGATTCGTGAATTTTCCAATGTCCCTATCATCATGCTTACTGCTAAGGGTGATGATATGGATAAGATATTAGGTTTGGAATATGGTGCAGATGATTATATTACCAAGCCCTTCAATATCCTAGAGGTAAAGGCACGTATGAAGGCCATTATGCGTCGTACCGATTCTAAGAAAGCGGTGCCGCAGGCAAACAAAGAAATTGTCAGTGGTGAAGTGCGTCTGGATTTGGAGAGCAGGCGATGCTATATCGAGGGTAAGGAAATCAGCCTTACCGCCAAGGAATTTGAAGTATTTGAGCTTTTGATTTTAAATCCCAATAAGGTTTACAGCAGAGATGGACTCCTTAAGATTATCTGGGGGGCTGATTACCCGGGAGATGTGCGTACTGTGGACGTACATATTCGTAGACTTCGTGAGAAGATTGAGAAGAACCCCAGTGAGCCGAAGTATGTACATACTAAGTGGGGCGTAGGATATTATTTCTTTAATGCATAATCCAAAGGGATGCTTAAATCATGTTGCAAAAGGTTAAAGAGCTATTAAAGCAATTCATAAATTTTCGAAGCCTGAGAGTCAGGTTGTTCTTTATCATTTTAATTGTTGGAATTGTACCCAGCGCCATTATGCGTCATAGTGTTTTGCAAAGCTATGAGCAGCGTGCGGTAGAGCAGAGAACACAGGTGGTCCAGAACCAGCTTAGAGTGCTGGCGGACCACCTTGTAAATGATGATTATTTAAGTCGTCCTTACTCTACGGTGGTAAATGCGGAGCTGGAGATGCTTTCCAATCTGTATGATGGCCGAGTGCTTATCATCAACAGTAATTTCAAGATTGCCAAGGATACATATGGACTGAGCGAGGGAAAGACAATTATTTCCGAAGAAGTGGTTAAATGCTTCAAGGGGGAGAGTCTTTCTAATTATGATGCAGAAATCGGTTATATTGAGATGACCACACCTATCATAGATAATAGAAACAGCGAGCATCCTTCTAAGATTATCGGTGTAATGCTGACCAGTATTTCCAGCGATTATATCAGCAGTACCATGGAGATTCTTAATCGTAAGGCATTTATCATGGAAGTAATCATGAATCTGATTATCATTACACTGGCACTTGTGCTGTCGGCGGTACTCAGTAAGCCCTTCGGGCGGGTTACCAAGGCGATTAATGATGTACGTGCGGGCTACAGTACAGAACTTTTGTCCGTACCGGATATGGCTGAGACCATACACATCGTGGATGCCTTCAACGAGCTTCTTGCCCAGCGTAAGGCACTGGATGATTCCCGTCAGGAGTTCGTGGCCAATGTGTCTCATGAGCTGAAAACCCCCATTACCTCTATGAAGGTTCTGGCAGATTCCCTTCTTATGCAAGAGAATGTTCCTGCGGAACTTTACCGGGAGTTTTTGGAGGATATTGTATCGGAGATTGACCGTGAGAATCAGATTATTACGGATCTTCTGGCACTTGTTAAAATGGATAAAACCGCTTCTCAGATGAATATAGCGTCCATCAATATCAATGATTTGACGGAACTAATTCTGAAGCGTCTCCGACCTATTGCCCGCAAAAAGGACGTAGAGGTGGTATTCGAAAGCGAGAGAACGGTTATTGCGGAAGTGGATGAAGTAAAGATGACACTGATTATGACCAATCTGGTGGAGAATGCCATTAAGTATAATCATGACCATGGTTGGGTAAAGGTAGTGTTGGATGCAGATCATCAGTATTTTACCTTTAAGGTAAGCGATTCCGGAATCGGTATTCCGGAGGAAGCACTGCCACAAATTTATGAGCGTTTTTATCGAGTGGACAAATCCCATTCCAGAGAAATCGGTGGAACCGGACTTGGCCTTGCGATTACCAAAAATGCAGTGCTGATGCATCGTGGTTCCATTACGGTATCCAGTTCGGAGGAGGAGGGATCTACCTTCCTTGTAAAGATTCCGTTAACCTATATTGCACAATAAGAGGAGCCGGAAAGCCCTATGAAAAAAAGAATGATACAGATTTGTATGCTGCTTTTGGCATTCCTTCTATGCGCATGTGGCGGAGAGGAGGAGCCGAAGGGCACCACATATCCGATTTACTTTGTAAGTAATTCGGAGACGAAAATTGAAAAAAGAGAAGTAAATGTGAATGATGTTGCGTATGAGGAGCAGCTGGAATATGTACTTGGAGCACTGAGTATTATGCCGGATAAGCTGGATTATAAAGCTCCGCTTCGCATGGGCTTTTCACTGCTGGACTATGAGGTGGAGGATGGTAAGATTACGCTGAATGTGTCCAAGGATTATTTGAAACTGTCTGTAACTACGGAAGTACTGGTACGTGGTGCCATTGTAAAGACGTTGACCGGTATGCCCCATATCAACTTTGTGTGTATTACAGTGGAAGATGAACCCCTGCGTGACAGTCTGGGGACCCTGGTGGGCTAGATGAATGCAGATCAGTTTATTGAGAATGATGGCAGTGAGTTTAACAGCTACGAGGAAGTTCGTTTGAAGCTTTATTTTGCCAATGAGGCGGGAGATGCACTGATTGCCACCACCCGTACCAAGGAATACAATACCAACATCGCGGTGGAGAAGCTGATTATCGAAGAATTGATTAAGGGCCCCAACGCAGAAGGAGTGTATCCTACAATCAATCCGGATACCAAGGTTGCAAGTGTGGCGGTAAAGGATGGTGTCTGCTATGTGAATTTGGATGAGTCTTTTCTGATTCAGCCCAATAACGTAACACCGGAGGTTACCATTTACTCTATTGCCAACTCTCTGATTGAAATGAATAATGTTAATAAAGTACAGATTTCTGTCAATGGAGATACTTCCATTCTTTACAGAGAGAAGTATAGTCTGACTACTTACTTTGAGAGAAATCTGGATATGATGGCAAGTACGAATTAGAAAGGCGTGTGTATGCGTAGACCACTTTTGTTTGGCTGTGTCTGTGTGGTTGCTGTCATATATCTGTATATGTGTATGTTTAACCCTCCGCCCTGGGATGCATCAGGCCTTCCGGCGGAGGAAGAATATGTGACAGTCACTGGGCAAATCTATAAAAAAGAAAGCCGTGAATCCTACGGCAAAAAGCAAATCATTTATTATCTCCAAGATATCTCCTTCCATGGTCTGGATGAGGAACCATTATCTCCGAAAAAAATCAGATGTGAATTACAGCAGAATACAGATATTCCTTTGGGTACGAAGGTAATTGTGCAGGGATGCTTCAGAAGCTATCAGCAAGCCACCAATCCCGGGGAATTCGACGCGGCAACATATTATGGTGTGCAGAATATTGTTGGTAGAATTACTGGAGCAGAAGTGACCCATGTGGGGCAGGATTATTGGCGGCTTCGTGAGGCATTGTATGAGCTGAAGGAGCTTTTTGCATCGCGACTTGTGAATGGCTTTGGAGAAGAGGATGGGGGCATTTTGGTTAAGATGCTTCTGGGGGACGGAAGTCTTTTGGACAGCGAGATTAAGACCTTGTATCAGGAGAACGGAATTGTGCATATCTTAAGTATCTCCGGAATGCATATATCCATGCTGGGAATGGGAGTCTATTCCCTTCTAAGGAGGTGTCACTCAGGAATTTATGTCAGTGCTATTATAGGGGCAGTGTTTATTTTACTTTACGGTACCATGATTGGTTTCGATTTATCCGCTACCAGAGCCATCGGTATGTACCTGCTTCATATGATTGCCGTAATCTGGGGAAAAAGCTATGATATGCTCACCGCCATGGGTGTGATACTGTTAACCATGGTGCTGGAGAATCCCAAGGTACTGTTTCACTCGGGCTTTTTATTATCCTTCGGAAGTGTGTGTGCTTTGGGGCTTTTACTTCCAAAGCTACAGGAATATATTCCACATTTTTCATCTCTTATCGTCAGTCTGTCGGTGACGATTTTTACATTACCTATTCAGTTCTATTATTTCTACAAAATCCCTTTGTATAGTGCGTTTTTGAACCTTTTAATACTTCCATTCCTCGGTATAGTTATGGTGATTGGAATTATAGTGATGACTCTTCCGATGTTACATAGAATCAGCCTGATTGGTAGTTTAGTGCTTCGTTGGTACGAGCTTCTTTGCCATCTTTTTGAGTTGCTTCCTGTTGACACTTTGTATGTGGGATGTCCCGCTGTTTGGAAGGTTGTCATTTATTATGCAGGATTGTTTGCTTTTATTTGCTATAAGTCTCCCCAGAAGAAAAAATGGCTTTTGATAGTGCCCACCCTGTTGATTGTATTTTTGTGTGTGCAGATAAGGCCACCTCTTAGAATCGTTATGATGGATGTGGGGCAGGGGGATGGAATTTTGCTTCAGACCGGGAATCGGTCGGTGCTGGTTGATGGGGGAAGTAGTAGTAAAAGTGATGTAGGGAAATATCAGATAGCCCCATGTCTTGCATATTATGGAGTGGACTATCTGGATGCGGTGATTATTACGCACCCGGACGGTGACCATATGAATGGACTGGTAGGGCTTTTAGAAAATGGATATGGGGAGAGGATAGGGCAGATTCTTTTGCCGGCTATTGATGAAGGGATGCGGGAGAAGGAGTTTGCAGATATATATGAATTGCTGGAGCCATATGGTATTCCTGTGAGCTATATGTCTGCGGGGGACGCAGTACTGCTGGGAGATGTGCGGATGGAATGTCTGCACCCTGAGGAGGGAGCGGATATTATGGACAGCAATGCCTATTCCCAAGTGTATTACCTGACCTATAGTGAGTTCTCCATGCTGCTGACCGGGGATGTGGAGGCGGAAGGGGAGGAGCTTTTGCTGGAGGAGCTAAGCCGCCGGGGGATTTGTGATGTGACTATGCTTAAAGTTGCCCATCATGGTTCGAGATATTCCACGGGAGAGGAGTTTCTAGAGCAGGTGTCCCCTGAGATTGCATTGATTTCCTGCGGGGCAGACAATTCTTATGGACATCCCCATGAGGAAACGCTGGAACGGCTAGAAACTGTTGGGAGCCGGATATTGACTACTCCGGAATATGGAGCAATTGTTATTGAGGTTGGGGAGGAGGTACGAGTGCAATGCTGGAAAACGCAGTAAATGGCGAAGTAGTGCTTCTTTTTGTTAAGAACCGGAGACGAAATGCAGTGTAACCGGACCAAAGCGCGAGATATATGGTGTCGGTCGGGGAAAAAGAAGAGGTCTCCCCGACCGGGAAGAGGTATATTTGGAGTATTTTGGGATGCTGGATGGGCGAGAAGATTTCTTCTCGCCCAAATCATTTCTACAAATTACACAACATAGAATGCGCAAGCACCTGCCGGAAGCTCGGTAGTACCGGCTTTCATATCCACAGGGAGAAGCTCCGGTAATTCATTATTCTCATCGAGAGCTAAGGGCTTGCCGTTTAAGAGCATTACGCGTGAGCGAAGCTTGCCGTCGCCGGTGAGAACATAAGCCTTAGCATCCTTGGGAAGCTCAACGGTAGTAGTCTCAGAGGAGTTGTTGATTACCAGATAGGTGTAGCCTGCTTCGCCATCCTTGCGGGAGTGTGCATATACATGAGCGCCTTCAGAAACACTACCACAATCATAAACAGTCTGACCCATCAGGCGGTTCCACAAAAGTACGGCAAAGTAATTGGGTCTTGGATCAAAGGTGCCGTGCTTTAAGTAGCCATAGTCTGAGGAAGCCAAAGTGTTGTGGAAAATAATACCATCTGTTACGGTGGTGTAGTCACCAAGTTCATTTAAGGTACGTGGTACATCTGCATAAGTGGATGCCCAGGTGTTGCCACCACAGCCTGCATCACCGGATTCAGTTACCCAAATCTGACCACCCGGACAATATTTATCGCGGAGAGTAGTATAGTAGCGGGCACACTGACCGGCCATAGCAAGGTAATTCTCAGAAAGAATTAAGTTAAATGGCCAATGACCACCCATAGCAGCGCCACGCTCGGAAACACCATTGTAATAGTGGTAGCTGAATACATCAATTTTCTCAGTACAATCACCAATCAATTCATCGGTAGTTACCATCTTAAGGGCAGAAGCGATACCGCCGCCGGTATTGCCCTCTTTGCCGCCGCCCCAGTTCTCTAACACTTCTTTGGGCATATCGCCGCAGGTACAAGGCCCCACAATCATGGTTCCCGGATAGTTTGATCTGACAAATTTAACAAAGATATCATGGTCACGGGCATGGTCATCAGCGGTGTAGCCTTGGGGAAGACCGCTCATGGCCATCATATTCGGTTCATTGGTGAACTCTACAGCATCGATAGGGACGCCGTGTTCAATACTGGTATCAAACAAAAGCTTTGCCTGGTCTGTATTCCAAGGCTCGTCTGCACTGTGGTTACCGGGGCAGTTTGCAAAGGAAACCAAAAGCTTACCGCCCACTGCTTTTACAAAGTCAAGAAGACTGATCCACTGATCCTTAGTTAAAAGGTTCTGGTAACCCTCGGGAACCTGTCCACCGGTGTGACCGTCGAAGTCATAGTAGGTCTTATTTGCCCAGGTGCCGGATACACGAACCCAGGCAGGACCAAGCTCCTTGGTAAGCTTAATCAGCTTTTCGTTGCGGGTATCAATAGGGTCATACCACTGCTGGAGATTGCCCATATTGTGCCAGTCTGTAATAACAGGAAATTCTTCCGTGCCATCCACCTGCTCAGGTGTGTAAGCTTTCCAGAAGGTTCCGCCGGTTACTTCCGTCATTTCCACATTGTAGGATACCAGACGCTCGTCTATGGAGCGAAGCTCCTTCAAGCCATTTGCTGAAAGTGTTACAGTTTTTGCCATAAAATACCTCCTTGTATTGAGAGTAAAATATTGGTTTGTTAGTGAATTATCTGAAAGTAATATAGGAATATTGTACCATGAAAAAGACAATAATGGGATAGGGGAGAGTGTTATTTAATGGAATTTTAAGAGTAGTGAAATAGTTTGAAAATTTGTCGACTTAAAATTGTTGAATGGAGACAAGTTTTTCCCTACAATGCATATATTTCCACAGAAGGGAGTGAAGAGGATTATGCTGAAATTTATGAAGAGGTTGTCACCGGCAAGAATAATTGCGCTGGGATTTGCCTCTGTGATTTTACTGGGCTCAGTACTGCTGATGCTTCCGTGCAGTGTGAAGGATGGTGTCAGCTTAAAGTACATAGATTCCTTATATACTTCCACCAGTGCAGTCTGCGTAACGGGACTCATTGCGGTGGATGCGGGAGATACGTTTACGCCCTTGGGGCAGCTTTTTCTGGCAATGCTGATTCAGATAGGTGGTCTGGGAGTGACCGCAGTGGGAGCAGGTATCATTCTACTTGTTGGAAGAAAAGTAGACTTAAAGGGACGTAATGTGGTGCAGGAGGCAATGAATCTGGCTTCCGGCAAGGGGATTATCATCTTTGTAAAAAACATTTTTATGACCACTCTTGTGTTTGAAGGAATTGGAGCCCTGCTGAGCTTCTTGGTATTCGTGCAGGATTACCCCATACAGAAGGCGATTGGTATCAGCCTTTTTCATTCGGTTGCGGCATTCAATAACTCAGGCTTTGATATCCTGGGGAATCTACAAAATCTGATTCCTTATCAGGATGATGTAGTACTAAATTTGGTAACCTGTGGACTGATTTTCTTTGGCGGTATCGGCTTTTTGGTCATTCGGGAGGTGCCGGAAAAAAGATTTCGCTGGAGGAAATACTCCATGCATACCAAAGTGGTACTTACTATGAGTGTAATTTTAATTGTGGCAGGAACGATACTGATAAAGCTTACAGAGAATATCAGCTGGCTGGGAGCATTCTTCACAAGCATATCTGCACGAACGGCAGGCTTTTCTACATTTCCGCTGGGGGAGTTTTCCACAGCAGGTCTTCTGATAGTGACAGCATTGATGTTTATCGGTGCATCTCCGGGATCTACCGGTGGCGGTATAAAGACCAGCACCTTCTTTGCACTATTGCAGGGAATAAAGTCTGCGGCAACCGGAAGGTCGGAAAAAGCATTTCGCTATGCCATGCCGAGAGAGGCTTTCCGAAAGGCGGCGGTGATCGCCCTGCTGGCAGCAGGTGTGGTTTTCGTGGGGACCTTCGTGATGACGCTTATGGAGCCCCAGCTCCCACTGGAGGATATATTATTTGAAGTGACCAGTGCCTTCGGTACGGTGGGCCTTTCTACGGGAATCACCACCGGCTTGGGAACCGACAGTAAGCTTTTGTCCATATTGATTATGTATATCGGAAGACTGGGACCGTTGACTGTGGCATCTCTTTGGTATTTTTCCAGAGGAGAACGGGTGAAATTCCCGGATGGCAATATCGCCATTGGATAGAGAGGAATGAAATGTTTAAAAAGAGTAATGTAGATGATCTGACGTATGGTATTGTGGGGCTTGGAAGGTTTGGCTACGCTCTTGCCATGGAGCTTGCCCAGGCAGATGCAGATTTAATTGTGCTGGATGAGAATGAAGAGAAGATTCGTGAGCTTCGGGAAATGACGGAGAATGCTTTTGTGGTGAAAAACCTGGATAAAAAGACCCTGTGCGAAACCGGAATCCAGAATTGTGATGTGGCGGTAGTGTGTATCGGAGAACATATGGATACCTCTATTTTGACCGTGCTAAATCTGGTTTCTATGAATATCCCTAAAGTAATTGCCAAGGCCACCAGCGCGGAGCATGGAATTATTTTGGAGAAGCTGGGAGCAGAGGTGGTCTATCCGGAAAGAGATATGGCTGTACGCCTTGCCAATCGTTTAGAGGCAGCGAGAGTTCTGGATTTTGTACAGCTTAGTGAGAAGATTAATGTATCGAAGATGCAAATTCCTCAGAAGCTGGAAGGAAAAACAGTTGTAGAACTGAATCTTCGCTCCAAGTTCGGGCTGAATATTATTGCGATTGAAAACAGCGGAACAGTAACAGAGATTATCAGTCCGGCGTACACTTTCCGAAAGAATGATATTTTATATTTGGTGGGAAGCAAAGAGGGACTGTTTAAGTTTAACCAGTGGATAGAAAAATAGAATAAAAAGTTGTTGACTCTTACGTTACGTCATGGTTTAGCATATACTTACACGAGGAGGTCAGCAATATGAGAACAGTGAATGAAGTAAGTAAATTGACAGGAGTGAGCATACGCACCTTGCATTATTACGATGAAATCGGGCTGCTGCAGCCCACAGAGGTAACCGATGCAGGCTACCGGTTGTATGACGATACAGCACTGGAGAGACTGCAGCATATCATGCTGTATCGGGAGCTGGAATTTCCGCTAAAAGATATTAGGGATATTGTGAACGGTTCCAATTTTGACCGAAACAGAGCATTAGAGCAGCAGATTCAGCTACTGACACTGAAGAAGGAGCATATTGAAAATCTGATAACCTTTGCTCGTGGAATACAGGGAATAGGAGTGAAGAATATGGATTTTTCAGCATTTGATGCAAAGAAGATGGATGAGTATGCAGCACAGGCGAAAGCAACCTGGGGCAAGACAGATACGTATAAGGAGTATGAGCAGAAGACGGCAGATTTGACAGAGGAGGAAAAGAAGCAGCTTGGCGATAGGCTGATGGTTCTGTTTACGGAATTGGCCGGATGATGGATAAGGAACCGGGAGATGAGGCAGTGCAGAAGCAGGTTGAGAAATTGCAGAATTATATTACGGACAATTTCTATACCTGTACATACAAGATCCTTGCTTATCTTGGTAAAATGTATGCCGGTGGGGGCAGCATGACGGAGAACGTTGATAAAGCCGGAGGAAAGGGTACGGCGGAGTTTGTGGAGAAAGCGATTGAGATTTACTGCACCGGAAAATAATTTTGTTTCGCCTCTTTTGTGATATACTACTTTGTGGTAAATTAGTATAGGATAAAAGAAGAGGTGAAATGGTTCATGCAACGAATCAACAATGATATTAAAAGCGGACAATTTAAGCCGGTGTATTTGCTTTTTGGAGAAGAGCGATACTTGCGCAGGCAGTACAGGGATAAGCTGAAAAATGCCCTGTGCTCACCGGATGACAATATGAACAATCATTTCTACGATGGGAAGGGGATTTCTGTAGGAGAGATTATCGATTTAGCGGAGACTATGCCTTTTCTGGCTGAGAGAAGAGTGATTTTTATTGATAATAGTGGACTTTTCAAGTCCGGTGGTGAGCAGCTGGCAGAGTATCTGGGTGGTCAGAACGATACCACAGTATTTGTATTTACAGAGTCCGAGGTGGATAAGCGAAGTAAGCTTTTTAAGGCAGCATCCGCAAATGGCTGTGTAGTGGACTTTGCGGTACAGGATGAGAATACCTTAAAGCGCTGGGTTGCGGGAATGCTGGGCAGAGAAGGTAAGAAGATTACTGAGAATAGCGTGCAGTTTTTCTTAACCAAGACAGGCACAGATATGGAGAATATCCATATGGAGCTGGAGAAGCTAATCTGCTATTGTATGGACAAAGAAGTAGTGGAAGCCGGGGATATCGAAGCTATCTGTACTACCAAGGTGTCCAACCACATCTTCGACATGGTAGATGCGGTGGCGGACAAGAGGACCAGTCAGGCTCTTTCCCTTTACTATGATTTGATCACCTTGAAGGAGCCTCCCATGCGTATTCTGTTCCTAATTGCCAGACATTGTAACATCCTGTTACAGATTAAACAGATGAAGAACAAGGGATATGCGGCCAAGGACATGGCATCTACTATAGGAGTACCGCCCTTTGCGGTAAATAAATATCTGGGACAGGCCCAGAAGTTTAAAACGGAGATTCTTCGTAGTGCAGTAGAGAAATGCGTGGAAGCGGAAGAGGCGGTGAAGACCGGTCGAATGAACGACGTTATGAGCGTGGAATTATTATTACTTAGCGTATTTTCTTGAAAGGAAGGCGGTTACAAAATGTGAGCGATAGGAAGGAGAATGTTGTGCGGGGAATACCTCCCCTACGAGCTGTTCACCTGTGTGGAGATACTTGTATCTCCCACAGTGTGTACAGCTCTTTCTTTGTGTCGAAGACGTGTCCCGACATGAACGGTCACGCAGACCGTCACTTTGGAAATTTCTACGCACTTTCTCTAAGCTTACAAATACAGAGACAAAATCCCAAACATGAGCCGGCTATAAAGTTCTTCCATGGGAATCCGCCTAATATGCGGACTGATAGCAGAGTGTCTAACCTTGGAAAAACACAACAAATCAAGGAACGCAATGGTAGCTTTGTGAAATTACAGCATTTTTGAACAGTCTCGGCCTTTTTTTATGTAAAAAAATAAAATGTTGCTGTAACCAATGGTGGGGGAAATGTATCTAATTAGTGTAAGACAAAACCCATGGGAAATTACAAGGAGGAATAAAGCGTGACAAATGAAGAGTTTGTGCGTCTGGTGTCGGATGCGGAGAGGAGTTTGTACCGGGTGGCAAAATCCATCCTAAGGAATGATGAGGATTGTGCGGATGCTATCCAAAGTGCGATTTTGAACGCATTTGATAAGCTTGATACATTAAAGCAAAAGAAATATTTTACTACCTGGCTGACCAGGATATTGATAAATGAGTGCTATCAAATTATTCGCAGCCGCAGGGAGCAGGTGTCCTACGAGGACTATATGGAGAAGCAGGAAAGTCCCCAAGAGAATGGTGAAGTATATGAGGCAGTGATGGAGCTAGAGGAGATATATCGCATGCCGGTGGTACTGTATTATATCGAGGGATATTCTGTAAAAGAAGTGGCATCCATTTTAGAAATCAGTGTCAGTAATGTAAAGGTGAGATTGTCCAGAGCAAGGAATATGCTGAGGGACATTCTGAAAGGAGTGTAATCATGGGAAATAAAAGAATAGAAGATACGAATTGGGAACAGGAATTTCCGCAGGTACCGGAGTGCGTGCATGATGCTGTGGAAAGCGCATGTCGGGAGATTTTACAGAAAGAGAGTAAAAAGGTGAGAAGAATGTCTAAAAAGGGCATATTGCTTTTGGCAGCCTGCCTGACACTTTTCTCCGGCATGACTGTACTTGCGGCAACCAGTCTGTGGCAGCAGCGTATGGAGGCTATGAATCAGGAGGAGATAGAGGCATATTTCTTAAGTATTGCTGAGAGCGGTGCTCCGGCATTCCGTTATAGTCGCCCCATGAATGCAGAAGAAAGTGATTTATTCGGGCAGCTTACCGTAGCTTATGAAGAAGGGGGGATCTTCCCGGAGAGCTGTGTGACAATTCTCTCTATAGATGAGGAATATAGAGGAAAGGGTGTAGGTTATGATATTATCAGCGGAACCTTTTTCTTACCGGAGGAGCTTAGCGAGGAAGAGCTTTTGCAGATTATTGATTTCTATCATAAGGCAGACTATGCTGTGCAGAAGGTGGCAGCTCAGGTAGAGACCGAGGCAACCGAGATGCCTCAGCAGGAAGAAGCAGTGGAGGAAATTGTGGAAGCTGTTGAAGTTGTGAAAGAACCGGTAGTTATGCAGGACTTTGAAGCTTTGAATGAGGCGGTAGAGTACTATCAGTTTATGGTGCCTTCGGAAGAGTTTGCACTGAAAATTGCAACGGGTACGGAGTATCTGTATATTGGTAAAAAGCAGGAAATCCTGCGTCTGCCACTGGGTGAGGAAACTGCCGAAAGCATCTATACATTACCGGAGAATCAGTTTTTATTTGCCCTGGATGCAGACAAGGAGAACAATATCTATGTGTCCATTCGTGAATATCTTCCGGAGACGGATACGAACATCAACAAAGTGGTAAAGCTAAATGCAGAGGGAGAGCTTCTAACAGAGTATGATGTAAAAGATGCAGTTCTCAGTGCGGAGAGAAATCTGGATATTGCCATGGCGGTAAAGATGCTGGCCGGTGAGGATGGAAGATTGTATGTGAAGTCCATGTGGGAAGTAGGTCTTTTGCTTTATGTATTCGATGAAAACGGAGCGTTTCTGGAGACTATTGTAGACGATAATGTGGTAATGCATCCTTCGGGAAGCATGTGCTTTGGCGAGGATGGGCTGCTGTATGCGCTGGGGCAGGACGTGATTGCCAAGGTAGATACTGAGAGTAAGACAGTGGTAGCGACTTATGATTATGTAGCACCGGAGATGGTGGCGGCAGTGGATTTACTCTATCCTATGGATGAGGACACTTTCTACATGCTGAGCTACGACGGAATCTTTGTAACGACCCTTGGAGAGGGTACCAGCAAGCAGATTGTGGCACCCTATGAAAGTGATGTATTCGCGGAGGGCTGCAGGCGCTACGCGGTGTCCAAGGATATGATGGTTACCGTAAATTTCATGCAACCGGATTTGAAGGTGACGTATCTGCGAATAAAAGAGTAATTTCATACCATAATTTCAGGGAAATAGTACAAAAGCACTAAGGTTTTGCCTTCAAGAAGCCGATTATATCTTTGTGTGGTCTATTATTGGCTATCGATTTGGAGGTGTGTTGTGCATGGAAGCGCAAGGTAAGGGACAAAAGAGATTTTTGCATGGAAGCATCTTAGTAATACTATTTTTGCTGTTTATTCTTGTACTGGGGAAGGATGTTTATGCTACCCAGAATCGACATGTTAAGGTAGCCTTTTTCCCGATGGATGGATACCACATTCAGAATGTAGACGGAAGCCACGGCGGAATGGACGTGGAGTATTTAAATGCCTTAAGCGAGTATGTGAACTGGGAACTAGAGTATGTTACATGCGACAGCTGGGAGGACGCTCTTGCTAAACTGGAAGCTCAGGAAGTGGATATTGTGGGCTCAGCCCAGTATTCCCAGGAGCGAGCGGAGAAGTATCAGTTTGCAGACCTTTCCAGCGGCTATACCTTCGGTGTCATTGCCACGACGCCGGGCAGTAATATTGCGTACGAAGATTTTGAACAGATGAGGGATATTACCTTCGGTATGGTAGAGAACTATGTGCGCCAGAGTGAATTTCTACAGTATATGTATGACAACGGAATCGAAGAGCCTGTGATAGTGGAGTATAAGAGTACTGCAGAAATGCAGGCAGCACTTTCTTCCGGTGAGATTGATGCCTTTGTGCATACATTTACGGAAGTAAAGGATGGACAGAGACTGATTGGTCGATTTGCACCGAGACCCTTTTATTATATTACTTATAAGGGAAATGATGATGTACTGCGGGAACTCAATGAAGCCATTGTAGATTTAAAGATTAGTCAGCCGGAGCTGGAAACTGAGCTGATGAACGAATTCTTCTACAGCAAATTTGATAAGGCAGTTCTCTTAACCACGGAAGAGAAAAAGTATATTCAGGAAAATGATACATTGGTTGTAGGATATGTGGATGGATATTATCCGTTTTCTTATAATGAGGACGGAGAATTCAAGGGACTTACCAAGGAAATCATTGAAAGTGGACTTGGAGTGGCCGGATTTAATTTGGATTTTCGGATGCTGTCAAATCGTCTAAAGGCATATGAAGCAGTTCAGAATGGTGAGATTGATATTTTTGCATATTCCACGGATGCAGCAGAGACTTTGGCGGAGTATGGGCTGAAGGAGGTTGCAGAGTATGCGGAGGTTCCACTGGTCCTGGTAATGAACGAAGCCGGTAGTAGTACAGATGTGGAAACTCTGGCAACGGTACCATTTCTGGAAGATTATGCCAGAAGGGCACTGTATAACGATGATTTAGATATTCTGACATATGAGACTCAGCAGGAGTGTATTGATGCGGTAACCAATAGCGTGGTGGATGCAGTACTTTGTAATGGTTACATTGCGGAGCATTTGATGCGAACAGAAGTTGCCTATGCGAATCTACAGGTTAAGAACGTTTTCAGTGGTGCCTACTCCATTGCCATGGCGGTGAAGGATGAGGATAAGGTTCTTGCCAGTATTCTGAAAAAGACTATTTCCCCCAGTGACTACAAAATGGTCAATGAGTATACGCTGAGAGAGAATACCTATCCGCTGGTAAGTTTTACCGATTTTATTAAAAATAACAGCTTAGCCATCATTGGAGGCTTGATTTTGCTACTGATATTAGTGTGTGTAGTGGTAACCCACATGCTGAATGACAGTAAGAAGATTCAGAAGCTGATGTATAAGGATTCCAAGATTGATATTTGGAATATGAATTATTTCACTTTCTGGGGTGAGCATAGATTATTGCCGGAGAGAAGATTGGAATATGCGGTGGTCTATGTGAATCTGGCACAGTTCAGACGTTACAATGTAGTTTATGGCTGGAATGCCGGAGAAAGGCTGCTGGAGCAGGTGGCATCGGTGCTGATTAAGAACGTGGATGCTGACTTGGAAATCTGTGCAAGAAATCAGGGTGACCGTTTTATCATGCTTCTGAGCTATCAGGATAAGAATGCATTGATGAACCGTATCCTTCGCATTAAAGAAAATGTGGAGAACCAAATCTATAAGGAAACAGAGAACCGTATGGCACTGCTGATGGGTATCTATCATATCCCTGAGGATAGCAGTGAACTTCGCGGAGCGATTAGTAAGGCAAATCAGGCACTTGATTTTGCCGGTACCGGTAAGGATAATGATATCCAGATTTATGATGAGAATCTGGAGGTACTGATTAAAGAGCGTCACGAGCGTGAGAAGCTTCTGGAGGCTGTGGACATCAACAAGGATTTTGTAGCCTTCTATCAGCCGAAGGTGGATATCCGTACAAATGCTATCGTAGGTGCAGAAGCACTGGTGCGTTTCAAGGATCCCAGTGATGGTGGAAAAATCAAGGCACCGGGATACTTTGTACCCTACTATGAGCAGACCGGTAGAATCACCGAGATTGACTTCTTTGTGTGTGAATCCGTGTGCAAGATGCTTCGCAAGCGTATGGATGCAGGACTTCCGGTGGTGACGGTATCTTGTAACTTCTCCAGAATGCACTTCGTGAAGGATGGCTTCGTTGAGCGATTTGAAGCACTTCTTAAGAAATATAAGATTGATAAAGAACTGATCGAAGTAGAAATCACAGAGACGCTGGTTGTGGAAGAGCTGCAGCAGAATAAGGTTAAGGAAACCATTGATATGCTGAAGGGCAAGGGAATCCGTATCTCAATCGATGACTTCGGTGCAGGATATTCTTCTCTCGGAGTATTCGAACAGATTCCGGCATCTGTGGTTAAGATGGATAGAGCCTTCTTCCTGAATAAAGAAAACCACAGCCGTCAGGTGAAGATTATGCGCGGTATCGTAAAGCTTACAGAAGATTTGGATGCACAGATTGTCTGCGAAGGTGTAGAAACCGAGGACGACATCCACCTGATGGAAGAAATCGGCGCATACGTGGCACAGGGCTACTACTACTCCAAGCCCGTGGCAGAGGATATCTTTGAGGAGATGCTGGCAGGCTAAATTGAATAATGTATGTTGGAACCTTGGTCGAAAGACCAAGGTTCTTTTGCGTTTAGGCACTCATTTATATGTGTGGCGGGCGGTAGGAGGCAGTGGAGCGTCGGAGCTGGGAGGGAGCCCGACCCTGGGGAAGAGAAAAAGGTGTATGGATGATAGGGATTAGGGGGCGAAAAAGTGTATAGGTAGAGCGAATTTAGGGGCGAAAAAGTGTATAGATAGAGCAAAAGATGGGGCGAAAAAATGTAAATCAGGGAAAAATCGCGAAATTTACAACTCCTTTTACGGCAGCAGTGCTGCGACTAAAAAAGTCCTTGTCTGCACGTAGCGTGCAGATTTAGGCTAAAAGGAGGAAATATATGGAAAACTGTAAAACATTGCACGAGATTTGTGATGCGGTGGGTGTAACCAGGCGGGCTGTACAGGGCTACGAGAAAGCAGGGCTGGTCTGTGCATCAGGTAGAAACAAGTATGGACATCTACTTTACGATGAAGAATCTCAAAAACGAATGGAACAAATTAAGTTGTATCAGCAGCTTGGATTCAGGGTCAGGGAGATTAAGGAATTCATCGATGCACCGGGAGCAGTGGTGAAGGCTGCCCTGGAGAAACAGGTCTTACGTCTGAAGGAGGAACGTAAACAGATGGATGAGGTAATCGAGAGGGCGTATGAACTGATAGAGGCTATTGAGGGGGAAGTATAGGGACGAAAAGGAGTAAAGAAGGGCACCTCCGCCGGTGGATATCGGCGGGGGGTTGTTGCAGGGGGGGAAGAGAAAGGGACATGCAGGAGTGGTTAGGAAATGTGACTATGTGGTTAAAATTGTATGTACAATAGTACTTTGGGGTGATATAATTGGAAGTATATGAATAGGAGTAAAATGGTTACTAGTACTATGCGAAGTGGAACTATGATAAATGGTTATGATATGCACTTGCTTTAAGAGATATTAATGGGACTACGAATAGTTATAATGGTCTTATAGATAACTTATTTGGTAAGCAGAGAAATCGTTAACAAAATGGTATACAAAAAGTATGATGGTGGAGGCTCGACGGAGGTGGCGAGATATTGATGAAGAAGCTAAGGAAAATAATTGCTTTTCTCTTAATTGTTTCAATTATGATTTCGTTGGTGGGTTGTTCTGGTTCAGCACCGAATCCGACATTGTCCGATCCAAATTCTCAAATTGTTAGTGAGAATATTGAAACAGAGGATATTATTACGGAGAACATACTGACTGAGTTTATTACCAGTGAAATCTATCTTGAAGAAATCGTTATTGCTGAAAATAAGATTTCGGAACTGCTACTTGAAGAGGAAACAATCACAGAAGTTATTTTATGTAAAACAATTTATGTTCCGCAAGATAATATAGAGGAATTTGCCGAAAACAGCCAGACAGCCCAGTTGTTTGGTGATGATGTTGATATTGGGCCATTGCTAACAAAGGTCGCAGTGGGAACAGGAGTCATCGTTACGCTTACTGTTTTGAAGAAAGTGGGATTTCCAGACCAACTCGCAAGTATCGTAGTTGCGGCGGCAGATGAATCGTTGAAATTCGCAGGAACAGGTGCGGCAATAGGTTCCTTGTTTGGAGGACTCACTGGTGCAACAGATGAATTAGATGAGACTGGAAGAACATCAGCGGTTATTGGATTTGCGACAGCAACAGTGGGTTTAATACTTTCTGCCGTGTCATTGGTAGCGGCAATTCCATCTGGAGGAAGCACCACCATAACTGCGGCAGCGGGAATAAAGCTAATTATTGCTGGAGTTGGAATAGTAGGTGCGACAGCAGGAACTACACATGCAGGTTATCAAGCAATAAAGACTTTTGAATCCACTGATGCTACAGATATAGATTGGGACAACATTGACTGGAATAATGTCGGAGTTGCTTCTGCTGAAAAGGCAATAGAAAATGCGGCTGCTGGCTATATGTGGGGCTCTATTATTGGGGCAGTGCATGGCGGTGCAGAGGGGTATGATTATTACCAAAAGTATAACACACCATACAGTACCGAGAAGGCACGAATTGACCGAACACCGACAGGAGAGAATCGTGGACATTGGTCTGGAAAGAGAGGAGAATCCGATTTTATTCTTGATGAACCAATACAACTTGCTGATGGTATAAAAGTGACCAAAATAACTTACAAGAATGGTGTTCCGGATTTTTCTCCTTATCAGAAAGCGCAAGTTAAAATTGGAAGCATGACAAATAACAGAGATTCAAATTTTAGTCAGGCTGATAAGGTTCTTGCAGAATACTGGACTAAAATAAAGCATGGCGGGAAATCATGGACATATCGAGAAGTAGCTACATATCGTTCAGAGAATAAACTTACGTGGCATGAGATGAACAATATGGAATCAATGCAATTAGTTCCATTTGAAGTGAATAGGACATTTGGCCATCTTGGTGGAGTAGGAGAATACAACGCAATGATAGGAGAGGAAGGAGTGTTGGATTTTGATTAAAATAATGAATATCATCTTATGGGATAGAGCATTTTCGCTTGAAGTACGGTATGACTGTTATGAGGGAGAAAACATTATACCGGAACAGATTAAAATTGTGGAAGATTTTGAATCGCATCTGGAATGGTTGCAAAAAGCACGAAAACAGGTTGAAATATATTGCAAAAGAGATGTAGAAGCAGACGATAAAAATTACAAAAAGGATAATATATTCAGTTATATTAAACCAGAGTATCTTTTTGTAAAACATGATGAAGTACACCCACGAGTAGCACTAATGTGTAAATATCGCTATGATTTGGAACATGGGTTAGCTATAGTTTTTTCAGCAGATGGTGATGTTTCTGTGGGGATTCAAGATATAATTTTGTAAAATGCGTGATTGGTAATATCACATAAGCAATAAATAAAATACTTTATGGACAAGGAGATCTTTATAATGAAAAAAAGCAATAAAACACTCGTATTACTGATTGCAACAATACTTACATTACTGATTATAGCAATACTTATCATGACTTTGTTTATAGGACGCGGAGAAGTTGAATATAAGGCAGATTCTGGATTTTTCTATAGTGCAGATAAAGGTCATAGCTATGGTGATGGAACCAAAGAGTATGAAATCGGTGAAAACGTATATATGAAAGTTAAATTCAAGGTTACATCAAACCAGAAAAAGACCTCTAAGGTTAAGGTTGTGCTTTCAATTCCTAATGTTGAGAACGTCGATGCAAAATATATGGACGGACAGGTAATCACACCTAATTTTGATGCAGTCAATAATGTGACAACTTATGAGTTTACTGCAAATGCATCCAAAGAATCCAATGAATACGAGTGCGTTATCCAGTTTGTACCAAATGCTGTTGGCTCAGTAAAAATGACACTCATATACGATGACAATGTAGATCCCTCATATGATATTCAGAGTACATTGGAATTTGTTGAGGTGCAGGAAGAAGTTACGGAGGAATAAGTATGGGTGGTTATTGGGTTCGACACAGATTGTTTTTAACGGTAGTTCTGTGTATTGTTACCGCTACGATAACTGGTCTTTTGTTTGCTTTCCCATATGTTAATCAGCAAGCAAATGATTATAATTCACAGAGCATATATAAAAACACGGATATAGACTTTATTGTACCGGAGCCATCTTTTGAACAGGTAGATGAGCTTACCGGAGAATATGGGATTGATAAGGTGTTTCCATATTTTTTGACTAAGACGCAAGTAAACGTAAACGGAAAGTCACGCACAACAACAGTGTTATTGAGCGACCAGATGCAGAACATTGATATTACAATGTATAATACGGAGCGTCTTATTGAAAAAGCAGATATGGAATATGATAATCCGATTCTTGTTGATTGGCAGTTTTGTCATGACACATCGGCTAACATAGGTGATACTGTATTGCTCAACATTTCTGGGAATGTTGCAGAATACAACATATATGCTATATATGAAACGAATAGCATATATGATGGTGGCGCAATATTGGCAGTCATGAGTGATGAACAAAAGGAATCTATAAATCAAGCTTCAAAAAATAATGGCTACTCTGGTATGTACATATCAGCAAATGATTATAATGCGTGTCAGGCATTTTTGACGACAGATTATAGACCGCTTGCTAGATTGAAAAATCGTGAACTGTTTGACAGCGAGGAACAGTATCAGGTTCATTACGATGCAATAATGTCTTCTGGGTATGCGAATGAAATTACAGATTTTCGCATTAGGGAGAATGGTCTTGACACAAAGGGAAATTTATGGATGCTCTTAATTGGAGCTGGTTTGGCGGCTACATCGATGATTATATTTAACATTGTCATGGGTAAACGAGGCTGTGAAAAGAATTACTTTACGAAGCATTGTATACCTAAGGGGCAAGAAGTTAGACCATATTATAGCGTATCATTCTGCATGGAAATGGTATTGTTTTGTGTTTTCTATGCGGGGGTTCTTGTGGCACAAATTCTTTTCTCTGATGAGTTTATTCCACAGACCGTTTTAGATGCTAAATTGCTTATAATCCCAGTAGCGGTACTTGCCGCAGGTTTTGTAAATGTATTTATGAATTACTCTATGGTTACAGAAATTACAAAGAGGGTAAAGGTAAAGTCAAAAGAGTAGGACCAAAAGCCTTTGCATTGATGGAGTAGAATGAAAGTTGGGTGAATTTATATTGAAGAAAGCAGGCTTAAATCTTCATATAGACCGGAAAAGGACACTGTTAGTAATAGTGTTTTTTTCCGTAATCTCAATTTTGCTAAGTGTTATTACTTCAGTATCGACAAATAAAGATTTTATACAATTAAATTCATTGATGCATTCGGATTATGAGTATACTGCAATTATGCAAAAGCCTATTGACCAAGATAACTATTATCAGTTTAATGCTGGAGTTTACTTTGCAGTTTCTCCACATGCTGAAAAGCGTTTAAATGTGGAAATTTTGATGCAGGCTATTGAGGTGGAATATACGGATTTAGTTTATTGGAATGCAGAGGAATTGGGCACTTATGATGTTGCTATTTCACAGAGTATTGCTGATGATAATGGTTTGGAGATAGGCGACAAACTTTATTCAAAGCATATTGTTGATGGAACAGTGTATGAATATTCCGTTGTTGAAATTTTGCCGGACGTAGCTAATGTAAGGGTTTCAGAAGAGAAGAATTATAGTGCTGGTATTATCATAATGGGTTTTGATAAGCAATATGTGGACAATATCACACATCACAGTCTTGTATTTACAAGAGAACCTGTGGACGTATTGGCTTCTCAATATTCTGATATGCCTGAAAGTATACGATATCGAACAGATGAAATCCTGGCCATTTCTAAAGAACTTTTACCTTATCTGATTCTGTTCGTAGTATTGTCTGCTTTAAACATGGCAGGATTGGTTTTCTTCATCACGAAAGAAATAACTACTAATTATAGAAGACTGATAATGCTTGGATTTGAGAAAAAAATGCTGAATGAGTCTTATAAAAGATTAGTGATAGGAAAAGGTATTTTGGCATTGATAATCACGATTTCTACTTCAGTGGTTGTATCCAGCATTGTAGGTTTTGAACCAACTAGGATAGTGTTTTTGATGATTGTGATGTTCATGGAATTTATAACACTTTTGTGGATGTCTGCTATTTTAAACAGAAGGTTATGGAGGGCTTGATAATGGAAAATATATTAAGCATAAAAAATTTGTCGGTAGAATTAAGAGACCGTACTCTGGTAAAAAATATCTCCTTCAATATTGATGAAGGAGATGTTGTATTGCTATCTGGAGCCAATGGCATGGGAAAGAGTACAATATTAAAAAGTATTCTGCGCTTAGAAACAGAAGGGAAAAGGATAAGTGGCGAGGTTATCAATCATAGCTTTGGAAATATTCTTACATTAAATGCCACAGATCTACAAAGGTATCGCGCGGGCATAGCATACATTCAGCAAAAGGATGAATATGCAGAAATGGGAAATATTCAAGTGAGAGATATTATCAGTGAAATCCGAGAGGCACATGCAGGAAGAAGGTTGAGTTATTCAGAAGTAAATGATCTGATCGATGAATGGATACCAAGGCGGAGTGATGGAAGTCGTGTATTTGATGCGAAATCAAAGCCTGCGAAATTCAGTGGTGGAGAGCAGAGGTTATTGTCGGTATTGTCGGTTATTGCTACGCGTCCACAGGCAGAGCTTATGATAATTGATGAACCATTGAATAACCTTGATTTTATAAATGCAAGAAATATCAGTAATCTGATTAACAAAGTTGTTAAAGAGAATCCTAAGATGGCAGTGTTGATGATTAGCCATTGTCGGATTTTCCCGTTTATCACACGAGAGATTAAATTATCATCCGATGGTATTTCTGAGGTTGCTGAGCCATATGTTTGTCATAGCTGTTTTGGAGAGCCCGATGAAAATGGTTTTTACATACAATAATGAAATCGCATTAGTATTGATACTTAGTAAAACTATCTCAATATTTTTTTGTGTTTGAAACATGAAAATCTCTTCAAAACTGTGTTTAAGTAAGAGTTTTAGATATGAAAGGACGGTGCATAAGTTGAGTACTGAATTGCAAATTAAACTTCTTTCAGATGAAAAGTACATAGCAGCAGGAACGGATTTTGAGAGACATATTTATGATCTGGACGCGCAGATTGATATGCTTTCTAGTCATGCAGATAAATTGGATTATCTGGTGGCAATAGCATCTGGATTGCTTTGCGGTATGATGGATATTCTGCTGGTGGGTGAATTTGACTTAGCCAGAGGTCGTGATATTGCCGATGCGAAAGTAAATGAGTTTGTTCAGAAGACAGCAGAGAAACTAGGTTGCAAGGATAGAGATATTAAATCATCAGTGGCATTCTTAGAAAAGATGTTTCCAATACCAAGTGATGGTAATACACCTGATTTTGGTGGTGGATTGCAGCATCATTTGAGAGACTTTGCACATCATCCAACTATGGTAGGGCTAATGTTCTCTTTGCTTACTCAGTTTGCTGAGAAGTCCTATGGCACGGATACAATGGGAAACTTCTTGATTGTACCGGTTCCGGAGAAGAGCAGGATATTTATCGGAGAAGATGTTCCGGATAAGATTGTGAAAGGTACAATAGTATGGTTCTTCCATTTGATTAGTGACATTGCAGGTTCAAGTAGCACTGCCGGATTAGGTGGGGGAACGGGTATTCCCGGGCCAATCTTGTCAATGGCAAAAGAATTAGCGACTTTACCGTTATTTAAGGATATGCAGGTGCAGGGAGAATCTGTTTCTGTGGTGCTTTCTAAATTGTTTAATGGTACTTTGTTTGCCAAAAAGGATAGCAATGGAAAGATCATCAAAGAGACAGTGGTTAAGTTTGATTTCCGTGGGGAATTGGGGGCATTGGCAGAGTTGGGACGCCAGGCATTACCGGTACTTGCCAATGAATGTATTGTCAGAGTATTCTTCTTTCTTAGAAGATTTGCAATGCAAATAAAACAGCATAAGATCGAACATCTTTCGGATTTGAGTAAATTAAATTGGAATGGAATTAAGCCAATCAATAATCCGACATTGACGAGAATGCTTACAATTGCAACAGGAGTATTTACAGCAGTCGACATTACGGAAGCTGTGGTTACTCAAAAGTATTGGGTATCTGTAAACTATGTAGGTGTAGGAAGATTTGCAGTGGCAGTAGGAGCGGAGACCGTTAATTTCCTTAAAATACGTGATGTTCAAAAAATTAAGGATATGTATGAGGAAATCGGAAGAAATACTCATACGGCTACGGATAGTAGAATCTATGAGAGGATTGGCGATGGTATGAATTACGAAAAGCTTGGACTGACATTAGAACAGACTGAGATTTTATATAATTTGGAATATCTAAAGACAGTAAATGATGTTCATGCGACGAATATTCCGATTGGAAAAGAAAAGGTTAAGTCTTTGAAATGGGAATGGATTCATGAGTGGAAGTCCTACATGGAAAGTGGTTTCGAAGGATTTACACAGGTTCCCGGAGCGAAGCTGCATTGGTATAGCAAAGAGGAGCTGATAAAGCGTGTTGAAGCGAATGAACCGTATGGAACATGGCTTAGATTAGTACTGTTGGAAACCATGCTTTTTGAACCATATTATGCTTTGAGCACAGAAAAAAATGAGGATGGAAAGGATGTTCCGAGTAAGAAATATGATAGCCTTCACTCTCCTGCAAGTGGCTACAAGGAAGCTACAGGAGATGCATTCTTAGAAACTTTCTTTACCGGTGATTACTATACATCAGGATATATCAAGCGTTTGAGAAAATGCCACAGTAAGGTATTGAGAGAACTGAATGAAGTTCTAAAGACGGCTCTGACAAGTTTAGCGGTGAGTGCAGGTATCGCAATTGCAGCGATTATTACAGCAGGTGCCTTCGCACCGGCGATAGCAGTTGCATTGGTTGGATCTAATTTTGCAGGATTGAGTGGAGCTGCGTTGACAAGTGCTTGCCTGGCATATCTTGGTGGTGGAGCGATAGCTGCAGGAGGTCTTGGCATGGCAGGTGGTACAATGGCAATTATTGGTGGAGGAGCTGTTTTAGGATTGGGTGTAGGAGCCGGAGTTGGCGGCGTGGTCGGTGCAGCAGGAATGATGGGTAAAAAGGGGACTATCCTTCAATCGGCAAAGCTTCTGGTATCAGTAAGAGAGATATTCTTAAATGATGAGCATGATCTCGAATATTCGGATACGATCTTTGAGCAGTATGTGAATAATATTGCAGAGATTGAAAAAGGGATTGTAGAATTGAGATTAAAGTCAGATATTGCCAGTAAGGAAGAAAAGAAGCAACTGATACTGGAAATTAAGAATGCAGAGGATTCTGTAAATGCAATGAAGATTGCAATGAAGAGTATGAATAAGTATAAGAGTGCATTTGCGATTGGAATGGATGTGCAGTAGTAGAATGGACCGTGGAGAAATCTGCGGTCTATTTTATTGCGTGCTTAGTGGAATATCTTTCTAACGGGGGCAAGTACTGAAGCAGTTCTAGTGGATTTTAGAATATTGATAAGCTGTCGTTAAGGGCGCTTTATAAAAATATATTTGGTATTGACTGCACAAGTTGTGCAGCTTTACGATATCGTTGTAAGGAGGAACAAACAATGAAAACTTTAAAAGAAGTTGTTGACATAGTAGGGTTGAATAGACGTGCTATACAGGAATATGAAGATGCAGAATTGGCAAAAAAACCTACGGAAAGGAACAAATATGGTCATTTGCTATATGATTCACAGGCAATCGAAAGGTTGTGGCAACTTAGATTTTATAAAGAATTAGGTTATAACAGAACACAAATCAAATCCATTTTGGAGGATGAGTCATATAATGAGCAGAAGGAAATGGAAAATGTTCTAAAAGCTCTTGAAGAAAAACGAGATAAACTGAATGACTTGATATCTATAGCTCAAATGATGGAGGAGACAGGATTAAGTTTTAACTCACTCAAAAATGGTGTTGTAGGATTTGAAAATGCTAAATCTGACAACGTATTCAGTATTTTGGCATCGAGTATTAATATATTTAATATACCGGGAACTATAGAGAACGCATTTGAATCCATTTTTGCTGATGAAGATTATGGTGTCATACTTGATGCGAAAGATAAAATAATAGGGCTGTTTGAAATGGGGGAGAGTGTTGATGCAGATGAGGTGCAGGAAGGCATAAAAGGCATGCATAAAATTATGGCCAAGGCATTATCGGAGTCAATTATTATATTCCAATCTACTTTATTATTGTTATCGCCGGAAACAGGAATTGCAAAAGAACTTATAGAAGATGTAGGAGAAAATAATTACAACGATTTGCGTGAAGCATTACAGATTTATTGTGAAATCAATAAAGATAATGCTATGGACAAAGCATTTATAGAGGCAGTGGAGAATGTTGAAAAATATGGAAGAAAGAAATATACAACTAAATCTGATGAGGTACAAACCGAAGTGGCAAGAATGCATGACTATTTCAAACAAATACCAATACTGTCAGAGGATGCTCAATTAGAGGTAGTTAGAAGGTTGGGGCAGGCGTTTGGAAGTAAGGCATACAAGGATGTGATTGACAACGGGGCTAAGAGAGGGATTGCGTGGTTTATATCAAGGGCAATAGAAGTATATTGCGATAATTTAAACAAATCATTTGGAACGGAGGCGTGTCAATGAATAATTTAGCAGAAAGAATAATGTACATAACAGAACAGCTTAAGGGAAAGTCAGCTGACTATATTACACATGCATTGAAAATGATTGATGGAGGAGAGAATGGCACCATGGCTGGCGGCATACAGAGAATTGTAAGTGTGTTAAATGCAGAAAAAAATATGGCTGTTGCCGATACAAAGTTAAAATATGGTATTGGAGGAGCCGCAATTGGCGTTGCATCTGCAGGACTTTTACTTGGAGGCGCATGGTTGCATTCTTCTAGCAAAAATAGAAAGTTGCACGAAAAAGAGTGTCAAGAGATTGTCGAAGCTTTTGAAGCCGAACTTGAGCAGGCAAGGAAAGAAAGTGTCATGCCTCAAGTAGAACAACAAGAAACTGTAGTAGAAGCTGTATAGGAGGTTTGAAGATGGGTAGAAACAAATTAGATGCGGTTAATTTTTGTAAAATCATGGATATGTTTGGTGAAGAGGCTGCAAAAGATACTTTGAAAGATGTTAATGAAGGACGTATAAAAGAGAGTACGCTTGAAAAGTATTTATATGATGATGAAACTAAAGAAGAATATGCAGAAAGACTCAGGAGGAAATAAAATGAGTAACTACTTACCAGCATCCAGATGGTCGCAAGCCTTAAACTTCACCGAGCCGGAGCTCAACGCTTATCTTGAAGAACTCGGCTACCAAACACGTATCACATCCGGCGGGAAGTCCGCATGGAGGATAACCGCTCGCGGGGCGCGGCATGGGAGGATGTCGCGGAATCTGTTTTGCCGGGTGCCTTTGTGGGACTTTCAGGCGTTCTTTGAGGCGGTGAAGTTGCGGGGCAGGAAGACGGGACAGTATTACTATTGCGAGGCGTGCGGAGATTATCTCAGCGACCAGTATGGGTTTGAGTTCTCCATGAAGAAATGGGTATGTAAGAAGTGTGGTGAGGTGAATGAGTTGAGCTACACGTCGCCGGCGGGCAGCGGAAGTGATGTGGCGAAGTGCACCGAGCTACAGGTCAGTCAGACCTGCCCGGTATGTGGGAAGAGGGCAGATGGGATGGATGAGATGATTGCAGTATTCGGATTTGAGAAGGACATTAGCGGTCATATCGTTCCCAAGGAGGTATGCAAGAGTTGCCGCGGAAAGGAGCTTTTCAGTTATGGGAAGAAATAGAGGCACGGCCGGGAAATCCTATGAGGTGACATACCCTGCACCCGGGGAGGCAGCAGTGACTTATACATATCGGTGCCCCTACTGTGGAGAGGATACTACGGTAGAGAAGGTGTATTCTGCCGGGCTGGATATCCTGGAGAAGGGCATGTTTTATGAGCCCCTTGCCTGCGGGCATTGCGGTGAGGTGGCGGATGTCAGGTATTTGCCGCATAAGAGAGTTTGGTGATAAGATGGTGTATGAGGTGTCATGTGAAAGCATGGCACCTTTTTTGAGGTTGACACATTTTATATCTTTGGATAAAATACAGATGTATGAGATACTAGAGGATACGGAATACGATTGGATAGTGAGGAACGAGGCTTTCCCAGAATGTGTGAGTACACTGTTAAGTAGGAGGGAGAGTTGGTCGTATGGAATTAACCAATGAAGAGAAACGGGAAAAAGTAAGGGATTTTAGGCCCATAGATGATGTATTCTTTGAGGTTCTTGCGCAGAATCCGAAGGTATGCGAGGAGATGCTGCGGACGCTTCTGGAGGATGAAAGTCTTGAGGTAATAAGCGTCATTACGCAGTCGGATGAGCGGAATATATATGGACGTTCGGTGAGGCTGGATGCGCTGTGTATTCTTGGGAATGGCTCGAAGGTGAATGTGGAGGTGCAGCGTTCGGACAATGACAACCATCTGAAACGCGCTAGGTTTAATGCATCGAGCATTACGGTAAGGGACTCTAATCCGGGAACGAGATTTGAAGAGGTAATAGAGCTTTACATTGTATATATTTCGGAGTTTGATTTCTTAAAAGGGGACAAGACGATATATCATGTGGAGAAGGTCCTGCGTGAGACGGGAGAGGTGATTGACGATGGCCTGCATGAGATTTTTGTGAATACGGTCATTGATGATGGTACGGATATAGCGGAGCTTATGGCGTGCTTTATGAAGAAGGAAGTGAAGAGTCCGAAGTTCCCTGTTTTATCAGCGGAAGTTCAGAGATTGAAGGAGACCGAGGGAGGTGTACGAGTCGTGTGTGAGGTGATGCAGAGGTATGAGAAGCTTGCTGTAGAAGAGGCAATGCAGAAAGACCATGTCGAGAAGATTAAGAAGCTGCTTCAAAAAGGCTGTTCCAAGGAATTTATTCTTGACCTGGATTACACCGAGGATGAGTACACAGAAGCGGTGAGGGAATTACGTTAGCAGGAGTGCGATAATAAATTATACCACAAGTATAATTTACAAACTAAACTTTCCATGCTATGATGACGATGTAATTAAGAGAAAAGCGGAACGACATAGGTTCCGGAAAGGAAAAGACATGACTACAATGAATCGTATATATTGCTTCTATAGTGAAAGTTACAGGTCAGCACATCTCGATAAATACGAGCTGGGCTTATGTGTCATGCACTCATCTTTAGATAAGCATAAACGAGGAAATTGTGTTTTGGATACCCGGTTGCGGTGATAGGACTGCAGGGATGGAGATAAACATGTTTTTAGCGTACCGCTTACCTTGATGATGGGTAGGCGGTATTTTTTTGTGAAGTTTAGGAGGAAGGGAGAAACACTATGTTAGAGATCAAGGGAAAAGTAAATACAGCCATTTGCTATGCCACCGTAATCGAGGATGAGGCAATCGAGCAGATTCGCAGGATGTGCGACTATGAATTTACTGCCGGTTCCAAGGTTCGAATTATGCCGGACGTTCATGCGGGTAAAGGCTGCACCATAGGAACAACGATGACAGTGATTGACAAGGCAGTTCCGAACGTAGTCGGCGTGGATATCGGATGCGGTATGTATACAGTGAACCTTGGCAATATCGAGATAGATTTTGAGAAGCTGGATGAGGCCTGTCATTTTGTTCCTTCGGGAATGAATGTGTGGCAGGGAAGACAGGAGCATTTTGACCTGCAGCAGCTCCGTTGTTTCAGGGAATTGAAGGACAGCAAGAGATTAGAGCGAAGCTTAGGTACTCTGGGCGGCGGAAATCATTTCATCGAGGTAGATAAGGCTACGGACGGCACCAAGTATCTTGTGATTCATACCGGAAGCCGTAACCTGGGCAAACAGGTGGCTGAGATATACCAGAGACTTGCGGTGGATTTGAATCGCGGCATGGAGGATTACTTTGCGCAGAGAGATGAGATTATTCGCACCTATAAGGAGCAGGGAAGACGAGGTGAAATCCAGGCGGCATTAAAGGAAATCGCGTGGAAGAAGGCAAACGGACCTGCGTCAATGCCGGAGGATCTTTGCTATCTTTACGGCAAGTATTTTGAGGACTACTTGGCAGACGTGGAAATCTGCCAGCAGTTTGCGAAGAGAAATCGTGAGCTGATTGCAGAAGTAATCCTTGGCAGGTGTGGCTTAACAGCGGTAGACACATTTCATACCATTCATAATTATATTGATACAGGTGAAATGATATTGCGAAAGGGCGCAATTGCGGCCCATAAAGGAGAGAAAGTGCTGATTCCGATTAATATGAGAGATGGAAGCGTGCTTGCTGTTGGAAAGGGTAACCCGGAGTGGAACTATTCTGCGCCCCATGGTGCCGGAAGAGTGATGTCCAGAGCCGGAGCACGTCAGCGACTGTCGCTGGAGGAGTACAAGAAGGAAATGGAGGGGATTTATACCACCTCCGTCAATGAAGATACCTTGGATGAGGCTCCTATGGCATACAAGTCTCTGAGTGACATCATCGATGTCATTGGGGAGACCGTAGAAGTGATTGAAGTATTGAAACCTATTTATAACTTTAAGGCAAACTGAGTCGAGATTATGGCAAGGCTTCTCCTTGCCCGGCTCAGGCCGGGAAGGAGGAAGACATGGCTATTCCAACCATAGACATGGTAAGAACAGGCCAGAATATCAATAGATTGCGAAAGCTTGCAGGAGTATCCGTAAAGGATTTGCAGGATGTATTCGGCTTTGCCACACCGCAGGCGATTTACAAGTGGCAGCACGGAACTGCTTTACCGACTATCGACAATCTGGTTGTGTTGGCGTCGGTGTTAGGCGTCAGAGTTGATGATATTTTGGTTTTGACAGATGCAAAGATTTCTATCTCTGCATGAAAATGAATAACGCGAGTCTGTGATGGCTCGCATAAGGGTAGGTAAACCGTAATTGGTAGCGGGCCAGACTGTAAATCTGGTGCCTCAGGGCTTCTGTTGGTTCAAGTCCAATCCTGCCCACTTTTGTTTGCAGTGTCCGTGTTAACTTTAAAATTATTTTATTGATAAATTTAATGAAATTAGATAGAATAATTGTGTAAAATAATTTGTGTCACCACTGGTGACACAAATGGAAAGTCGGGATATGGTGTGAACACTGAAATTTCAATTGCTACAAATTTAATAAAAATTATAAATCAATCAAGACAGAATGCATTAAGAAAAGTTAACGAAGAGCTTATTCATATGTATTGGCAGATTGGCGAGTTTCTAAGTAAGGAATCAGAAAAGGCTTCCTTTGGAGACTCATATATTGATACGATTGCAAATGAAATACAAACTGCATTTCCAGGAATAAAGGGATTTAATAGAAGAGGTCTTTATAGGATGAAGCAGTTCTATGAGACGTATAGGGATAATGAAAATGTGTCACCACTGGTGACACAAATTAGCTGGACAAATCATTTACTTATTTTGTCAGGATGTAAATCTGATACAGAACGAGAGTTTTATATGCGTTTATGTATAAAAGAAAATTATTCAAAACGGCAACTTGAACGTCAGTTGGATAGTGGATATTATGAGCGATATATGTTGTCAAAGAAAAGGATTTTGCCTGAAACGGTGAAAAAGTTGGGAGAAAACCCTTTTCTAGACTCATATGTTATGGAGTTCTTGGATTTGCCGAATGAGTTTCGTGAAAATGATTTGCGAAAAGCTTTAATAAGAAATATGAAAGATTTTATACTAGAACTTGGAAAGGATTTTACTTATATTGACGAGGAGTATAAAGTTCAAGTAGGAGGCGACGATTTTAGAATTGATTTATTATTTTATCATCGTGGCTTGCAATGTCTAGTGGCAATCGAATTAAAAATTGGAAAGTTTAAGCCGGAATATATTTCTAAATTGGATTTTTATTTGGAAACACTTGACAGACAGGTAAAAAGAGAGAATGAGAATCCGAGTGTTGGGTTGCTGTTATGTGCGTCGAAAAATGATGAAGTAGTGGAATATTCAATGAGCAGAACGATGTCTCCTTTAATGGTGGCCGAATATCAGTTGCAGTTGCCAGATAAAAGTATATTGCAGAGGAAACTGCAAGAACTAATCAATATACCTCAGATAGGAGATTGAATTAACGAATGTTTTTGAATTCCTACCTAAAACTGTACACAGCATGCAGTTTTAGGTGGGAAGTAGGAGATATAAGGAAAAGTCAGAAAAAAGCGCATGAAATAAAAAATAAAAAGAAAATAGTATAAATATTTTTAAAATGTATTGACAAATAAAGGTTGCGTGCTATAATAAAGACATAAACAAGAGAGACAAACAACAAAAACTAAACTTCAAAGAAGTTTAAATACAAAAGAAAGAGAGGTACGGACCGCCAGAGACATAATTCTTAAACCAAACAGCTTCCATTTATGATAGATACATAGGATGAAGTAACCGGAGAGAAGGGTTACAGTACTCGGTAGTACAAGAGATGTAGGAGAAGAAAGAGAGTGGAAGCACATCGAAAAACTTCATATAGATGATAACTAAGAATAGTTTACGAGAAGGAGATTAAGCCATTGGAAATCATAGTTAGATAAGACGCGTCAGGGTAGAAAAAGCTGACGCGTCTTTTTATGCTTTTTGAGGGACATAAATGGTACAACCCATCATATACAATTACCCATGTAAAGGAAAACAACCTAGTTCCTTTCAACCCACGGATTATGGCAGTATTGCAAGCAAGCTTGCAATATGCATGAATAAGGAGGATATGGGAAGAATGAAATTAAGAAAAGGATTTGTATTTGTGGTAGTGACCATGTTGTTAATCATGGGGCTTGCGCTGGGGATGGCCAGTACGGTGTCCAGTCAGTCAGAAGAGAATGTAAGCGTTTCGGAAGAGTCTTATGTTACATTGGAGAGTGAGTATGTGCAGAAGCTTCGCACCATTTTAAACGAAGAAGGCTATGAGAACTGTGGAATCAACCTGACCCGAGTAGTGGATGGTGAGGGTGTGCGTGCTTACAGTATTGTTCTTCATCATAAGTATCTGGACAAGCTGGGCGAGGAAGAATTGCAGGAGCTTTTTGGCGAGCTGGCAGGCAGTGCTTTCCATTTTTCCAACTGTAGCTTTGCATTTATGGTGGATTAAGCGAAACTTTATAAAACCTTAATCTTTTGTAAGGATTTAGGACATGACAAGTTCTTTGCATACAGTTATAATATACATATTAATGCTAAGAAAGGACGATACACATATGTCATTTATTCCAAAGGCCCAGCAGATTTATAAGCATTTTAAAGGGAACTTATATCAGATAGTGGCGGTGGCAACCCATACGGAGACGGAGGAGCAGATGGTAATCTATCAGGCATTGTATGGTGATTTTAAGATTTATGCCAGACCGCTTCACATGTTTACGAGTAAGGTGGACAAGGAAAAGTATCCGGATGTATTGCAGGAGTATCGTTTTGAATTGCAGGGATGCGCCGGGGCATGCGGCGATGTTGCCATAGAAACTGAAGAAAAAAAGACGCCGGAATCGTTGCAGATACAGGGAGTCAAAGTGGAAAAGGAAGAGCCTCTCAAGGCAGAACCCCAGCCTGCAGCTATTGCACAGAGCAAGGAGGAAGCTCAGATTGATCCCTTGGTGCTGGAATTCTTAGATGCGGGAAGTCATGAGGAGCGTTTGAATATTCTGGCGGCACTTCATCATCGTATCACCGATGCCATGCTTTTTACTATGGCTATCGCTTCGGATATTGAGCTTTCGGAAGGCTCTACAGAAGAGAAGTATGAGGAGTTGAAGAATTGTCTGCTTACCTTGGACAGATATGAGATACAGCGTATAAAGTAATATGAGATATAAAAAGATTGTAGAAGGAACTTTTATAGACCGACCCAATCGTTTCATTGCCCATGTGAATATAGATGGTCAGATGGAGACCGTACATGTGAAAAATACCGGAAGATGCCGGGAACTGCTTCAGCCGGGAGTCAGGGTATATCTGGAGGAGAGCGACAATCCTTCCCGTAAGACAAGATATGATTTGGTAAAGGTTTGGAAGGGTGACAGGCTTGTAAATATGGATTCTCAAGCACCCAATAAGGTGGTGCAGGAGTTTTTAGAGCAGGGAAGGCTTTTCAAAGATGTGACAAAGATTCGTCCGGAAACTACATACGGAAAGTCTCGTTTCGACTTTTATGTGGAGGCCGGTGGTGAAAAGATTTTCATAGAAGTGAAGGGCGTGACTCTGGAAGAGGATGGTGTGGTACGCTTTCCGGATGCTCCCTCAGAGCGTGCGGTAAAGCATGTGGAGGAGCTGGTGGAAGCCGGGAAGGACGGATATCAGGTCTATGTACTTTTCGTCATCCAGATGGAGAGGGTAAGCTACTTTACTCCCAATGACAGAACCCACAAAGCTTTTGGAGATGCACTGCGCAAGGCGGCAGAGGAAGGCGTGAAGGTTCTTGCCTATGAGTGCCTTGTCACCGTAGATGGTCTGGAAATCAGTAAGGAAGTCGAGGTCAGGTTATAGTGGAAAGATTAAGAGAGATAACAGAACCTTTACTTGTATGGTATGATGAGAACAGGCGGATTCTTCCATGGAGAGAGGAGCCTACGCCCTACCATGTGTGGGTGTCGGAGATTATGCTCCAGCAGACCAGGGTGGAGGCAGTGAAGCCCTATTATAAGAGGTTTATGGAGGCTTTTCCGGATATTGAGACACTGGCTAATGCACCGGAGCAGCAGCTTCTCAAGATGTGGGAAGGGCTGGGTTACTATAGCCGGGTACGCAATTTGCAGAAGGCTGCGATTCAGATAATGGGGGAGTATGGTGGACAGATGCCGGCGGAGTATGAGCAGCTCCTTAAGCTAAAGGGAATCGGCAGCTACACCGCGGGAGCCATCAGTTCCATTGCATTTAAGAAGCCTTATCCGGCTGTGGATGGAAATGTACTGCGTGTACTTTCACGTATCCGCATGGATGAAGAATCCATCAGTGAGGAGAGGGTGAAAAAGAGAGTCTTTGGTGAGCTTTTAGAGTTGATTCCGAGGGAGCGTCCCGGAGATTTTAATCAGGCACTTATGGATTTGGGAGCAGGCGTGTGTGTGCCTAATGGTGCTCCTCATTGTGAGGAATGTCCTCTGAAGCACATTTGTCTTGGGTTTCAGAACGGATCTCAGTCAGAGTATCCGAAGAAGGCATTAAAAAAGGCACGAACCATTGAAGAAAAAACGATTTTGATCATACAGGATGAGAACCGGGCAGCCCTAAAGAAGCGCCCGGATAAGGGGCTTTTAGCAGGTTTATATGAATTTCCTTCCATGGAGGGTTACCATACGGCGCAGGACGTGGTAAAATACCTTGAAGAAAATGGGCTAAAGACCCTGCGTATACAGCAGCTTGCAGATAGTAAACACATTTTCAGTCACAGGGAGTGGCATATGATTGGTTATCAGATTCGTGTGGATGAGCTGTCACCCAAAGGGGATGGGGAGTTCACCAAGGATTTCATTTATCTTGAGCCGGAGAGAACTCAGGAGGAGTATCCGATACCATCTGCTTTTGCGGCATATGCACCATATTTAAACATTAAACTTACAAGTGAGAAATATAAAGAATAGTGAAAATATTCAGGAGGAGTACTAATGAAGCTTTTATCAGTCGCAGTTCCTTGCTATAATTCAGCAGCTTATATGCGAAATTGTATTGAGTCGTTGCTGGTAGGTGGCGAGGATGTGGAGATTATTATCGTAAACGATGGTTCCACCAAGGACAATACGGCAGAAATCGCAGATGAATATGCTGCGAAATATCCAACCATAGTAAAGGCGGTGCACAAGGAGAACGGAGGTCACGGCAGTGCGGTAAATGCGGGGCTTGCAGCGGCATCCGGTCTCTACTTTAAGGTTGTGGACAGTGATGACTGGGTAAAGGAAGAGGCCTATAAGCAGATTCTTGATCTGCTTCGTGAAATCGTAGGCGGTGATACGGTTCTGGATATGCTGATTAGCAATTATGTATACGAAAAGGAAGGGGAGAAGCGAAAGAAGATTATGCATCTGCGCCACATTCTCCCAAAGGATAAGATTTTTACGTGGGATGACTGTCGTCACTTTGTAAAGGGACATTACATTCTGATGCATTCCGTTATTTTTCGTACAAAGCTTTTGAAGGATTGTGGAATGAAGCTGCCGGAGAGGACCTTCTATGTGGATAATCTCTTTGTATTTTATCCGTTACCATATGTAAAGAACATGTACTATCTGGATGTGAATTTCTACCGCTATTATATCGGCCGCAGCGATCAGTCGGTAAATGAGTCGGTGATGATTTCCAGAATCGACCAGCAGCTCAGAGTAAATAAGCTGATGATTGATTTCCTTGTGGAGAAGACTCCCGAGGTAAAGAAGTGCAAGCGACTTTACCAATATATGAGAAATTATCTGGAGATTGTTACAACTGTTTCTTCTGTGCTTTTGATTCGTGGAGAAACCCAGGAGTTTCTGGATATGAAGAAGGAATTATGGGATTACATAAAGAGTAAAGACGCGAGTCTGTATCGTTATCTGCGTCACGGCATCATGGGCGGCACCATGAACCTCCCGGGAAAAGGAGGGCGTAAGATTTCTGTGGAGGCTTACCGGATTTGCCAGAGGATATTTAATTTTAACTAAAGATTCTTCAGAGACTATTCGCCATATAGATTCAAAAAAGAGCTCGATGCAAGTGAACTTGATCAGGCTCTTTTTTTGAATCTGCATGTCTCTGAAGAATTAGTATATAATCCGAATCGCCTGCTTCTTACAGGTGATTTTTAAGTTGTCGGTCTGGCCGATGACTTCACCGTCGGTGTGTACCCAAAGTGGGATGGAGGCCTGGATGGTCATGTTGCAACCGGTGTAGCCGTAGATGCCCTTGAACAGGTAGTGCTTTCCGAAGAAAGCAGTCGGTAGTGCAAAGAGAATCAATAGTCTGGAGATGCCTGCAGCTGTGCAGACGTCCATGATACCATCACAATAGTTTGCCTTAGGGCAGAAATTGAAACCGCCGCCTTCATAGCGGTGATTCATTGCGGCTAAGAAGATAAAGTCTTCCAATTCAACTTCCTGTTTGTCATCCAGAAGTACCTTACAGGTACTGGAAGGAGCAGTAAACAAATTTTTTACTGCAATTCCCAGATATGCCAGCTTACCTAAACCTATCTTATTTAAGGCACGTTTAAATGCGGAACGGTTGACCTCTTCACAAACTGCAGCGTCAAAGCCGATACCGCAGCTGACAGCAAATCGTCTGATGGTGCCGTCGGAGAGGGTTGCTTCTCCAAGATCCATGGTATGTAAGCGACCGCTTGTAAAAATCTGACGAAATGCGGAAGCAGGATCCTTGGAAATGCCTAAGTCTCTTGCAAGGTCATTGCTGGAGCCGGTAGGTACGTACCCGATGGTAACATAGCGGAAGTCAGAGATTCCCTGAAGTGCCTCGTTGAAGGTACCGTCGCCACCGAAGAAAATCAGATTCACCGGATTGTCCGGGCCTGCATCCTTGGTAATTTCTGAGGCAAGTCTTGCGACGTCGCCCATTTTCTTTGAAAAATGGGCAGTATATTTGATATCTTGCTCCGCCAGACAGGGAACAATTAAATCCTCCCAAAGCCTGATTCCTTTTCCGGAGCGGGATGCCGGATTAACGATAATATGGTACATTACAAAAAACTCCTTGGTTCAAAAGTCCTATTTTGCTTTTTCATCATTATAAAACATCCAACTTCTTCTTGCAATCTCCAAATCTTGTGTTATAATGGTGATAATTTAACGTGGTAACGTGTCAAACTCTTCGGGACCAATGCATGAGCAAAAGTAAAGTAGTGTAGCTACGTTTTGCGAATGGTTCTGAAGTGTTGGAAAATTTTAAATTCGGGAGGAATAGATATGTATTCATTGGAAGACGTAAAGTTAGTGGATCCTGAAATCGCCCAGGCGATTGTGGATGAGCAGAACAGACAGAACAGTCACATTGAGCTGATTGCTTCTGAGAATTGGGTAAGTAAGGCGGTTATGGCTGCTATGGGTAGCCCACTTACCAATAAATATGCGGAGGGTTATCCGGGAAAGAGGTACTATGGCGGATGCCAGTGTGTAGACGTTGTAGAGAATCTTGCAATTGAAAGAGCAAAAGAGTTATTCGGATGCGATTATGCCAATGTTCAGCCACACTCAGGCGCACAGGCAAATCTTGCAGTTCAGTTTGCAGTATGTAAGCCCGGTGATACTATCATGGGTATGAACCTTGATCACGGCGGACATTTAACTCACGGTTCACCGGTTAATATCTCCGGTAAGTATTTCAAAATCGTTCCTTACGGTGTAAACGATGAAGGCTTCATTGATTATGATGAGATGGAGAGAATCGCAGTAGAATGCCAGCCTAAGATGATTATCGCAGGTGCTTCTGCTTACGCTCGTACTATTGATTTCAAGAGATGCCGTGAAATCGCAGATAAGGTTGGCGCAGTTCTTATGGTAGATATGGCTCACATCGCTGGTCTTGTAGCTGCAGGTGTTCATCCAAGCCCTATTCCTTACGCTGATGTAGTTACTACTACTACTCACAAGACTCTTCGTGGACCTAGAGGCGGTCTTATCCTTTGCAATAAGGAAGCTGCTGACAAGTTCAATTTCAACAAGGCTATCTTCCCGGGCATTCAGGGTGGTCCTTTAATGCACGTAATCGCTGCAAAGGCTGTTTGCTTCAAGGAAGCGTTATCTGATGATTTCAAGACCTATCAGCAGAATGTTGCAGCAAATGCACAGGCTCTTGCTAAGGGACTTATGGACAGAGGCATCAAGATTGTTTCCGGTGGTACTGATAACCACTTAATGTTAGTAGATTTAACCAATTTCGGTTTAACCGGTAAGGCAGTAGAGAAGCTTTTAGATGAAGCTCACATTACTGCAAATAAGAATACTATTCCTAACGATCCTCAGAGCCCATTCGTAACCAGCGGTGTTCGTCTCGGAACCCCTGCGGTTACCTCTCGCGGTATGAACACCGAGGATATGGACCAGATTGCAGAAGCTATCGCACTTGTAATTAAGGGCGGCGAAGAGAAGGTAGCAGAAGCTAGAGCTATCGTTCAGAAGCTGACTGATAAGTACCCATTAGTTTAATCTGTAAGTGAAAAATTATAATACCCTCCAAGAGTGACTTGCCACTGCATCGGAACTCTTGGAGGGTATTGGTAATTTTGAACGAACTAATCAGGCAGATGTCTTTCTGACGAAAACATCTGTCTTTCTTTTGGAGAATTTTGTATATTTTGCCCTTGCATTCGACAATTTAGTGTGCTAAACTATCTTTCAACGGCACACAAGTGTCCGTTTCAGAAAAACAAATGAGCGGAAAAGAGAAGATGGAAAAGTCGAAATACTATGTTGTGACCAAGAAAGCCATACCGGAAGTGCTTTTAAAGGTCGTGGAAGCCAAAGAGCTTCTGGAATCAGAGAAAGTGGAAACCATACAGGACGCGGTTGATGCCGTTGGAATCAGCCGGTCCTCATTTTATAAATATAAAGATGATATTTTCCAGTTTCGGGACAATTCTCAGGGAACAACCATTACCCTGACGTTCCGGATGGATGATGAGCCGGGGCTTTTATCGGATGTACTTAAGACAATCGCCGAGGCTCATGCAAATATTCTGACAATCCATCAGAGTATTCCCATTAACGGAATAGCATCTCTCAGCATCAGTATTCAGATTCTGCAGAATACCACGGATGTGTCCAAGATGATTGAGGAAATGGAAAATAAAAAAGGTGTTCATCACGTAAAAATACTGGCAAAGGAGTAAAAACGAAATCAGAGATTTCGTTACGAATTTGAGCAAAAGCTCAAAGTTCGGAGAAAGGAGATTATATGGTCGGAGTAGCAGTTTTAGGATACGGTACAGTAGGTAGCGGAGTTGTAGAGGTAATCGAACAGAATAATGATGTAGTTAGTGCGAGAGCAGGTGAGAAACTTTATGTAAAACATATTTTGGATCTTCGTGAGTTCCCGGGTGACCCATATGAGAATAAAGTAGTACATGACTTTAATATTATATTAGAGGATGAGGATGTACAGATTATTTGTGAGACCATGGGTGGTGTGAAGCCGGCATATGATTTCACCAAGGCAGCACTTTTAAAGGGCAAGAGCGTATGTACCTCCAATAAGGAGCTGGTTGCAAACCACGGACCTGAGCTTCTTGCAATCGCAAAGGAAAAGAATTGTAACTACATGTTCGAAGCAAGTGTAGGTGGCGGTATTCCGATTATCAGAACCATCAACAATGCACTTACCGCAGAGAAGATTGAGGGTATTACCGGTATCTTAAACGGTACTACCAATTACATATTAACTAAGATGGACAAAGAGGGTGCGGATTTCGCAGAGGTTCTTGCCAAGGCGCAGGAGCTGGGATACGCAGAGCGTAATCCGGAAGCTGACGTGGAGGGCTACGATGCTTGCCGTAAGATTGCAATTCTTTCCTCACTTATGACCGGTAAGAATGTAAAGTATGAGAACATCTACACAGAGGGTATCACCAAGATTACCGCAGATGATTTTGTATATGCCAAGGCAGCGGGTATGGCAGTGAAGATTTTCGGTATGAGTAAGAACACCGAGAATGGAACCCTTGCAATGGTAGCACCTTTCATGATTTCTGCAGATTATCCTTTATATATGGTAAATGATGTATTTAACGGTGTGTTCGTTCGCAGCAATATGCTTGGTGATTCTATGTACTACGGACGAGGCGCAGGAAAGCTTCCTACCGCAAGTGCTGTAGTTGGTGATGTGGTAGAATGTGCCAGAAATCTTGGCAACAATGTACCGGTATTCTGGGATGCAGAGGAGGCAAAGCTTGCGGACATTTCTGAAGTGTCCAGAAGCTACTTCGTACGTGCGAAGGCTGAGGCAAAGGCTGATGTGCTTGCAGCATTCCCGGGCGGTGAAGAGGTTGTTATCGAAGGCAGAAATGATTTCGGCTACTTTACTTTAGAAATGAAGGAAAAGGATTTTGCTGAGAAGTATGCTGCGTTAGGCGATAAAGTATTTATGAGAATTCGTGTAGAAAAATAATCGGTTGAGGAGTTTTTGTTATGAAATACGTAGTAGTGTTAGGAGATGGTATGGCAGATGAGCCTATCGAGGCCCTGGGGAATAAGACCCCACTGGCTTATGCCAATACTCCGAATATGGATAGATTAAGTAAGCTGTCAGAGGTTGGTATGGTACATACCATTCCTGATGGAATGAAGCCGGGTTCCGATACTGCGAACCTTTCTGTAATGGGCTACGACCCGAAGGTGTATTATTCCGGTCGCTCACCATTGGAAGCACTGAGCATCGGTGTTCCAATGAAAGATACCGATATCGCTCTCAGATGTAATATTGTTACCCTTTCAGAGGAAGACGTACCTTTTGAAGACTTGACGATTATCGATCACAGTTCTTCCGAGATTAGCACAGAGGATTGTGCAGTTCTCTTAGAAGAGGTTGCAAAGGTGCTTGCAAATGAGACCTATCAGTTCTATGTAGGAACCAGCTACCGTCACTGTCTTATTTGGGATAAGGGGCAGGTGGTAGAGCTGACACCACCTCACGATGTGCTGGGACAGACCATCGGCCAGTATTTACCGGAAGATGTGGTTCTCCGCGAAATGATGAAGAAGAGTTACGAAATTCTGAAAAATCATCCCCTTAATATAGAAAGAAAGAAGCAGGGACTGAATCCTGCCAACTGCTGTTGGTTCTGGGGAGCAGGAACCAAACCGCTTTTATCTTCCTTTGAAGAGAAGACCGGTAAAAAGGGTATGATGGTATCTGCGGTAGATTTGCTTAAGGGCATCGCCGTGGGAGCAAGCATGGGTGTTGCAGAGGTTCCCGGTGCAAACGGTGGTTTGCATACCAATTATGCGGGAAAAGTGGATGCTGCAGTGAAGGCTTTGCTTGACGAGGAGTATGATTTTGCATATATTCATGTAGAGGCACCTGATGAAATGGGGCATCAGGGCAGCGTGGAGCGTAAGGTACAGGCAATTGAGTATCTGGATGAGAAGGTTATCGGACCTGTGGTAGAAAGATTAGAGGCAGCAGGAGTGGATTTCAGACTCCTTGTTCTTCCCGATCACCCTACACCGATTCGCTGTCGTACACATACGGCTGACAATGTTCCTTATATGCTTTACGATAGTACAAATCTGCTTTCCAAGGATTGGGATTATACCGAAGAAGCCGGTAAAGCATCCGGTAATTTTGAACCGGTAGGACATAAGTTGATTGATTCATTTTTGCAATTATAATTGATTGAGGAGACATATTTATCATGAGAAGAGTAGTTAAATTTGGTGGAAGCTCTCTTGCAAGTGCAGAGCAGTTTGAAAAGGTAGGCGCAATCATCCGCTCAGATAAGGAAAGAAAATTCGTAGTTCCTTCCGCACCGGGTAAAAGATATCCGGAGGATACCAAGGTGACAGATATGCTTTACGCATGCTATGCTTTGGCAGAGGCAGGTAAGGATTTCAGTAAGGAAATGAAGGCTATCAAGGCTCGATATCAGGAGATTATCGATGGATTAAAGCTGGATTTATCATTAGAGGATGCATTTGCAACCGTAGAGAAGAACTTTAAGGAAAAAGCAGGTAAGGACTATGCAGCATCCCGTGGTGAGTACTTAAACGGTATTATCATGGCTTCTTATCTGAAATTTGAATTTATTGATGCAGCTACCGTTATCTTCTTTGATGAGAATGGTAAGTTTGATGCAGACAAGACCAATGAGGTACTATCTGCAAGATTGGAGAAGTGTGAAGCAGCAGTTATTCCGGGCTTCTATGGAGCTTATGCGGACGGAACTGTTAAGACCTTCTCCAGAGGTGGTAGCGATATCACCGGTTCCATCGTAGCAAAGGCTGCAAAGGCTGATGTATATGAGAACTGGACCGATGTATCCGGATTCCTTGTAGCAGATCCACGCGTGGTAAAGGATCCTGTAGCGATTGAAACCATTACTTATCGTGAACTGCGTGAGCTTGCTTATATGGGTGCAACCGTTCTTCATGAAGATGCAATCTTCCCTGTTCGTCAGGAGGGTATTCCTATCAATATCCGTAATACTAATGCTCCTGAGGACAATGGTACCTGGATTGTGGAAAGTACCTGCCAGAAGTCGAAGTATGTGATTACCGGTATTGCAGGTAAGAAGGGCTTCTGCTCTATCAATATTGAAAAAGAAATGATGAACTCTGAAATCGGATTTGGCCGTAAGGTATTACAGGCATTTGAAGACAACGGCATCTCCTTCGAGCATGTTCCGTCCGGTATTGATACCATGACCGTTTTTGTTCATCAGGATGAATTCATGCACAAGGAGCAGAAGGTAGTTGGTGGTCTTCACAGACTGACCAATCCGGATGTTATTGATATCGAATCCGATCTTGCGTTAATCGCAGTAGTAGGTCGCGGTATGAAGTCTGCAAGAGGTACTGCGGGACGTATCTTCTCCGCACTTGCTCATGCAAATGTAAATGTTAAGATGATTGATCAGGGGTCTTCTGAACTGAATATTATCATCGGTGTTGAGAATGATGATTTCGAAACTGCAATCAGAGCTATTTACGATATCTTTGTAGTGACAAGACTGTAGTTATAATAAAGACTGTTGCTTCGGCAGCAGTCTTTTTTGATAGATTCGTAACAGTTCAGCTGGCATCATTCGCAATGTCGCACCTTCGCAGCTAACTTTGCTCATGAACTATTATGAAAATTTTACGACATTTTGTCGAAAAGTAGTGAGTAATAAAATAATTTAAAAATTTTTAGAAAAATGTGTTGACAAATAAAAAGGACATGTTATAATAAAGTTACAAACAAACAAGAGAGAAAAACAAACAACAAAAGATGAACTGAAAGGAGAGTTCAAATACAAAAGAAAGAGAGGTACGGACCGCCAAACACATAATCTTAACTTAACAAACTTCCATTTATATACATAAGAAAAAGTAACAAAAGATAAAAGTTACAGTACTCGGTAGTACAAAAGATGTAAGATACAAAAGATGAAATGGAAGTCACATCAGAAAAACTTCATATAGATTGTAACCAAGAAAAAAGATTTTAAGAAAAGAGGATTGGACCATTGGAAAGCATAGTTAGATAGGACGCGTCAAGGTAGAATGAAAACCGACGCGTCCTTTGTTTTTGGGAAAAATGAAACTTTCCTTTATTTGCTATGGAAAAAGTATAGGCTCCTGTGGTATGATAGGTACGAAAATTTTATTAATGGTTACATAGGAGATTTATATAGATGGATAATAATGAATTAGAAAGACGTGAGTATCGAAGAAAGCGGCGTATCAGAAACCAGATACTTGTATATCTGACAATGATTCTGGTGGTGGCTATTGTTTCTTTGGGAATCATTTTTGTAGTGAAGAATAATACAGAGAGGGAGCAGGCAGAAAGCCTCGTGCAGAGTAGCCAGCAGGAGGTCATTGAGGAGATGGTATCCTCGGAGTCGGAGATTGAAAAGCCCACTCCCACACCGGTGCCTACCCCTTCGCCGGACGAGCTGCTTAATGAGTTTATTGATGAAATCGTGGAGCAGATGCCTATTGAGGACCGTGTGGCAGGCTTATTCTTTGTAACACCTGAATCAATTACCGGTGTAGGAACTGCGGTGAAGGCAGGGGACGGAACAAAGGAAGCTTTATCCAAGTATGCGGTGGGCGGTATTATTTACTTTGAGAAGAATATCAAGGATGCGGCACAGTTTGAAGAAATGATCAGCAACACCAAGCTATACAGCAAGTATCCGCTGTTTATCGGTTTGGATGAAGAGGGTGGCGATGTAACTCGTCTCGCGGAGGCCGGTCTTATGGAGAAGCAGGCCGGAGCAGGAGCCATTGCCCAATCGGGGGATACTAATGCGGCTTACAATGTGGGTGTTACCATCGGCAGCACTATGGCGTCATATGGAGCCAATGTGGATTTTGCACCGGTAGCAGATATTGCTAATGTGGAAAATAGTGTGATGCTGGGACGCACATATGAAAATGAGGCTACTATTGCAATCCCTTATGTGCTTGAGATGATGCGCGGTCTGGAGGAACAGGGAGTATCCTCTTGCTTAAAGCATTTCCCGGGAATAGGAGCTACTACAGAAGATACCCATGAGGGATTGGCTACGGTAAATCGAACAGCAGAGGAATTCCGAGCAAATGAATTTACTGTTTTTAAGGCCGGTATTGATGCAGGCGCAGACTTTGTAATGATAGGTCACGTGGATGCACCACAGCTTACCGGGGACAATACCCCAGCGTCCATGTCAAAGGTAATCGTTACGGATATCCTTCGCAATGAGCTGGGATTTGATGGAGTAATCATTACGGATGCTATGAATATGAAGGCGATTTCGGAATATTATGATTCCGGAGAAGCTGCTGTACAGGCATTGAAGGCCGGCTGCGATATGATTCTTATGCCGGAGGATTTTGAAGATGCTTATGTGGGTGTACTTCAGGCACTGGCAGACGGCGTTATCGCAGAAGAGAGAATTAATGATTCTATTAAGCGTATTTACAGAGTGAAGTATGCAGGGAAGTTTGAAGAATAAGGATAAATGAAGAACTGTCGGAATAGCCAAGTAGGCTATTTCGACAGTTTTTTGTTATGGAGACGAGGAAAATGGGCATCGTACTTGCACGAATGTCATTTGACGACCGCTAATCAGCCATCTTCTGGCATGGTCATCATCTGGGAAAGCATTCTCTTTTTCAGCAATTTTAGAAAAGTATTTTGCACGACATCCTCTGCATCTGTATGATTTTTGCAACCATTTAGAGCTACACGGTATATGGTGTCCAGATACAGCGCCGCAAGACGTTGGTATTCTGTATTGTTCAAACTGTTCCGAAAGGCCTTTCAATAGTAGAACGCTTCGCGAATGGGAAATATCACATTTATTTTAATATAATTTCAGGATATGGTCTGCGATTTGGCGAAATAATATGTTGAGGAGGTGATATCTTGAACAAATCAGAATTAGAAAGAGTAGAAGAGCAGAAAAACCATAATAAGTTTAATAGTGTCACACAGAAGACGAAAGCTGAAAATCAGAACCAGACCCATAATGCCAGAAAAGAGGGGATTCAACCGATAAACCAGAAACGGTAATGAGGAATATAAATAAAAAATGATGTGAAAGGATAAAAAGTGGAAACGATTATCAGCCTTGTAGGTATTGTTGTTACAGTGATTAGTATTGTTGTAACGGTTATCAGTATCATACAAGCATACGAGAAAGATAAACACGAAAAAAAGCAACCGCTCCCACTAAAGTTTGGTTGCTTTTTTCGTAACAAACTATTAGGCGAACCGTTTACGTCGGTAACACCTTTCTGAATTAAGAATAGCATCATCTGTTTTATTTGCCAATAATGTGAAATATATCAAAAAATAAAAAAAGAAACATCAAAAAAGATGTTTCTTTCAGAGCGCGAGACGTTGCACAAGGTCCGGGGGACCTTGGTCTTGCAACGACCGAAGTGGAACGTAGAAGATCGAATTCGGGATAGCTCACAAACCCAATAAAATCAAGGAGGAAAGCACTCTATCCATGAGCTGTCCCCAAAAGTGTCCCCAGTTTGCACATTTTTACAAGAATGGCACCATATACACCGGTAAGCATATGATATCTTCATCTTTGGACAAATCTTTGGTATATACCAGATATCGCCACAAAATTCTATCTGAGAATTTCTGAGTAAATGCATCCAACGAAGCATGAGCCTTATAACCGGAGGATTTGATTTCAATCGGACAAACTTTATTCTTTCGTGCCAAAAGGAAATCAATCTCATAATTATGTCTGGAGGACTCGTTCATAAAAGTATGATAGAACAGCACATCTCCATTTGCTGCCAACAGTTGCGCTACCACATTTTCGTAAAGATATCCCAAATTTGCGCTAAGCTTATCATTCAGTAGTTTTTCATAAATAATATTTTCAGTAAAATCCTTATCCTTGAACATCAGTGTTACAAACAATCCCGTATCACACAAGAATAATTTATACTTTGCTAAATCCTTGTTATTTGACATTCCTGCATTCGGGTCATTTGAGTGGTAAGCTACTAAAACAGTTCGGGAATCCTTTAACTGTGCTATCAGTTCCAACGTTCTATCTGCACGATCACCTTCCAAAACACTGGAAATCTGGTATCTAGAAGCATTTTTATTTAACTGTGCCGGTATAGCATCAAATATAAGTGAAATCTTTCCAGTAGGGTCGATTTTTTTAAAGTCATCCTCATACAGGCTCAAAATATCTCTTTTTACCATATCGACTTTTCGAAAATTGTTAGTTTGAATATACTCGTTTACCGCCTGAGGCATACCTCCAACCAACATATATAATCGAAAATCACGAAGTAACTTTCGATTCGTTTGGTCACCCAATGGTTTCTTTGATTCAAATACTTTCTTAAGAAGTAGCATAGTAGAAGTATCTCCCAGTGCCCAAAGAAACTCTTCATAATCCATCGGATACATACTTATTTTCCGTTCTTCGCTTGGAATCAAGATATCCTTAACATTTTGCTTGATTGAGACTAACGAGCCGGTTTCAATATAATCATACCTGTGGTCTTTTACCAAAGATTTTATTGCCTGTCTTGCCAATGGACATAACTGTACTTCATCAAAAATGATTAATGAATTCCTTTCGTGTAAATCTACCTTGTATTGCAACTGTAATTGTAGAAATAAGTAGTCCAAGTCGGATATATCTTCAAACAGTTCTTTTACTGTCTTTGATGCAGTGGCAAAATCTATCAAAATATAACTTTCGTATTCGTTTTTTCCGAATTCTTCCACAACTGTGGATTTTCCGATTCTTCTTGCTCCCTCAATCAAAAGTGCTGTATTGCCGTTTGATTCATTTTTCCAGTCCAAAAGCTTACTATATATCTTTCTTTTAAACATGATAGGCCTCCATCTGAACAAAAATCGCATTTTTAATATTTATCATTATGTGCAAAATCGCATTTTTTATATTCGTATTATATACCAAAATCGCATTTTTTAAAAGTGTTTTATAAAAAAAGGCGGGTGACTTACCCGCCGAATGGTGGACCAGGGTCTTTCGACCAGCCCAAAGTAAACATGTTTACGATACTATCATATGCAAAGACATTTATTTATGCAATATGTTTTAGAATAATTTTAGAATTTTACAGTTACATAACAGATTTCATTGTTTTCTTTTTACCGGAATCCACAGTTCACAGAATAGATCACTTCTTCCTTTTTCATAATATATTTCATAATCTGTCTCGGATTCTGATTCGTATCCCATTTGTGGCAAGAATTCTTTGTAGAACTTAGACCACGTGTCACCGATGCAATCGCCATCCTCACCGATGCAGTCAAATACAACATAAGTTCCCGGTTTCACATTCCAGATGCTATAACCTGCATTTTGCATTTCTGCAAAATCAAACTCTGATGTATCTGCATCAATCATGACACCAATTCCGTATTCAAACGTATCCTCTCCTTCTTTCGTCGGAGAACATAACCCATACAAATCCCGCTTGCCCTCCGGTCGCAGATTGCGAATCGGTTCTACAAGATTTTTATCATGACACTCTCCCCAAAAATCAGGAATATCATGATTCTCATCATCATTAATGATTTCATTTCTAAAACTTCTTACCAGCGCAATAAATTTCTGTTCCTCTGTTTGTACGATTCTGTAATCCATACTTTTACCACCTTCCACGGTTATTTTAATAACAAGCGGATTGAAAAGTATGAGCTTCGCATATTCTTCTCTTGCAAATTTAGGTGCAACTCCATGAAACCTTGTAAATGCCTTGGTAAAGCTCTCTGGTGTTTCATAACCATACTTCAGTGCAATGTCTGTTATTTTAGCATCAGTTTCTACAATTTCTTTACCTGCTAAAGACAGCCTGCGGTTGCGAATATAGGTATTGGCAGTCATCCCTGTAAGAAAGCTAAATGCCCTATGAAACTCATAGCTCGAAGTGTGCACATGCTTCGCTACATCTTCATAGTTAATTTCCTCCATAAGATGATCTTCCATATAAGTAATTGCCTGTTGCATTGCTGCTATCCACTCCATACTTTTTTCCTCCTGTTGAAGTCTATTATAGGAGCAATTTGAGACGGTTACATTTCCAAGTTTGCGAAGAATTGTCAGGTTGTAGAATGGGCATTTGTATTAGTTAGGAAAACTTCTGAAATATATCACATTTCTATCAGGGTCATAAAAACTCATATTAATCGCTCCCCACGGACGCTGTGTGGGTTTTTCGATAATCTCAGCCCCCATTACAAGTAGTTTTTTATATTCTGCCTCAATGTCTTCCACTGTAAATGCTAAGCTGATATTTTGATTGTTGTTATTCTTGTTTGTACCATCATTATATATCGTAAGTTGTGTTTCCTCACATATAAGAGCTTGATGTATTTTATCGTTGCTACCATTATCTATTCCCAACAAGTTCTTATAAAAATTTGCAAGTGTTATTACATCATTTGTGTTTAAACTTACTTCACCAATTCGCATATATTTACCTCGCTCATTTCTAATTTCAAACTTAATTATATCCTTCGCATCCTCTTTCAGCAATCATTATTTATCATCCACTAAATATCACCCCTATTCCCTCCAAAATCCACCCTAAGTCACGCTTTTCCCCGAATTCCAAACATGATACAGTTATACTGTCAAAAAAGTGGCAAGCAATGCAAACCTGTACAGGTTTTGCAAATTGGCAAGCAGTGCAACGGTATATACCTTGCACTTGCTACGCAAATCTGCTTGTTGGGAATCATCCCAAACCCTTCGAATTCTTCAAATTGCATTTTGAAGAAGCTACGCCTCCGGCTAATAAATTGTCAATGTTTTGTAGATATTTTGTCTACCTTTTGTCCATTGTGATAGGTTTCCAAAAGTGATAAAGTATAAGTAACAGAAATTATAAAAATATCAAAACAATATATTTAACACGAGGCAGATTTCTAATTAGGGAATCTGTCTTTTTTAACATAAGGAAACCTGTAGAGCGTGGCATCCGTTGTTTGGCATCGTTACAAGCGATGCCTTTTTTATTACCCATTTTAGGAGAATTATGAAAAGTTTAGATTTTGAAGCACAAAGCACTTTATCTTATGCGGTGGAGAGTGGTATACTCGATTTGGATAGAGTGCATGAACTGTGTATGGCATCTAAGAGAGAGCAGGCGAAAGCCTTGCATCCGTATTCCATAACACCACCATCAAAAGATGGTGAGCGGTGGAGAACCAATTACACCGATAGGAATGGGAAGAGAAAGACCATTCGTGCACAAACGGAAGAAGCATTGTTAGACAAGCTGATTCCTTTATATCTTGACCGGGAGAACCTTGAAAAGAAAACCTTTCAGGAATTGTTTGAGGAGTGGATTGTGTACAAGGCGCAGATTACCACAAGCCCCAACACCATCCTTCGGCACAGGCAGCACTTTAAGAAGTATATCGCTTCTTCAAAGCTGTATCAGGTACGGATTTTGAAGATTACGGAGATTCTGCTGGAGACAGAGTGCAACCGAATCGTGAGAGAGTTCAATTTGTCCAACAAGGAATGGGTGAATCTGAAAACAATTCTGAACGGCATGTTTGAGTATGCTTACTGCATGAAATATCTTCAAGAAAATCTAATGCCGAAAATTCGCATCAGCGTGAAGTTCCGACAGGTAGTGAAGAAGACAGGAAAGACTCAAACCTACAACACCGAGGAATTGGAAAATCTCAACACCTATCTGGACGAGATGTACGAGCAGACTGGAGATGTTGCTTTTATGGCTGTGAAGATGAATTTCTTTATGGGGCTGAGAGTCGGAGAGCTGGTTGCCCTGAAATGGGAAGATATCTGCGAAGGGAATCAGATACATATCGTCCGTGAGGAAGTCCGTGACCAGATGGTAAACGAGATTACCGTGGCAGACCACACCAAGACCCACACAGACCGTTTTGTATATCTGATACCGGATGCGTTGGAGATTCTCAGCAAGCTTCCCAGAGCAGGCGAATACATCTTCATGAGAGATGGTAAAAGGCTTACTTCAAGACAGATTAATTATGTGCTGGAAAAGTATGCGGAAAGGTTTGATTTGCAGGTAAAAAGCTCCCACAAGTTAAGAAAGACTTACGCCAGCATGTGTAATGCAAATGGCGTACCCATCGATTTCATCAGAGAACAGTTAGGACATGCTTCCCTTTCTACCACCTACGGATATATCTACAATCCGTTGACGGAGGCAGAAAGCTACAAAATGTTGACAGAGGCGTTATCGCGAAGGAAAGATGCCGCACCGGAGCAGGAGACTGACAGTATCGTATCAGCGCAAAAACCTGACAATGAAGTTGCGACGACAGTGAATATTGCTGATAATGTTGTGTCCCTCGAATCGTTCCAAAGTAAGAAACTAACTGTCCCCAAAATGTCCTCAAATGTCCCCACTTTTTCAAAAGCATAAAAATAACGGAAATGCCTTAAACTAAAGCATTTCCGTTGAAATTAAAAAAGCGCGAGACGGGGATCGAACCCGCGACCCCCTCCTTGGCAAGGAGGTGCTCCACCGCTGAGCCACTCGCGCATGTCTGTTGTGTTCCTTGGAACAATACATACTATACACGATGTAAAAAGATTTGTCAACAACAAATTGAAGAAATTTTCGAAAAAATTTTAACAGTTCAGCATGTGCGATTCACAAAGTTAATAACATGTATGAACTGTTATATTAATTTTAGAGGCTTTTTCTAGCCTTTTGTTCGTAGGTGTAATATAATGAAAGTAGTGAAATTAAAACTTTTGCATTTTTTTCGGAATGGAGGGTTTATATGAAGCTTACGTTTATTGGTGCAGCTCATGAAGTGACAGGAAGCTGTCATTATCTGCAAGTGGGAGAAAAGCATATCCTTATAGATTATGGCATGGAGCAGGGGATTAATACCTTTGAGAATGCGGAATTACCTATTTCCCCGGCAATGGTGGACTTTGTGCTTCTGACACATGCCCATGTGGACCACTCCGGAATGCTGCCTCTTTTGTATGCTAGGGGCTTTAGGGGGCAGGTCTTTACCACCGAGGCTTCGGCGGACTTATGTGGAATCATGCTTCGTGACTGTGCACATATCCAGATGATGGAGGCTGAGTGGAAGAATCGTAAGGCGAAACGTAGTAAGGACAATCCCTTGGTGGAACCTCTTTTTACCATGGAGGATGCAGATGGTGTGATTAAGCGAATCGTGGGCTGTCATTACGATACGGAGATTGAGGTTTGCGAAGGTGTAAAGATTCGGTTTACGGATATCGGTCATTTGCTCGGGTCTGCCAGTATTGAAGTGTGGGCCACAGAGGATGGGGTGACAAAAAAGATTGTATTTTCCGGTGACATCGGTAATAAGGAGCAACCACTTCTGCGCAATCCGATTTATACAAAGCAGGCGGACTATGTGGTGATGGAGTCTACCTATGGTGACCGTATTCATGCCGCAGAGAGACCGGATTATGTAAAAGAGCTGGCTCAGATTATTCAGGAGACCTTTGACAAGGGCGGGAATGTGGTAATTCCTTCTTTTGCGGTAGGAAGAACTCAGGAGATGTTGTATTTTCTGCGCCAGATAAAGGTTAATAAAATGATTCAGGGACACGATAATTTCCCTGTGTATGTGGATAGCCCCATGGCAGTGGAGGCCACCAGTGTCTTTACGGAGAATCGTTACGAGTGCTTTGACGAAGAGGCGATGGAGTATGTAAAGGAAGGAATCAATCCCATTTCCTTTGGTGGATTACGCCTTTCCATTACCAGCGAGGAGTCTAAAGCAATTAACTTTGACGAGCAGCCCAAGGTGATTCTGTCTGCATCCGGCATGTGTGAGGCCGGACGTATCAGGCATCATTTGAAGCATAATTTATGGCGTCCGGAGTGTACGGTGCTTTTTGTTGGATATCAGTCCGTGGGAACCCTAGGAAGAGCCATTTTGGAGGGGGCAAGCGAAGTGCGCCTCTTTGGTGAACCTATTGAGGTCAGAGCTCGTATTGCCACTATCAAGGGACTTAGCGGTCATGCAGACAAGGATGGACTTTTAGAGTGGATTAATGCCTTTGAGGAGAAGCCCAAGAAGGTGTTTGTAGTTCATGGTGAGGACAGTGTGTGTGCATCCTTTGTGGAATGCCTGAAAATCGAGCATGGTCAGAGAGCTTATGCACCATACAGCGGTACGGTGTTTAATCTGGTGAGCAATCAGTTTGAATTTGAGGCAAGTCCTATGCTGCTTCAGAAGAAGGATAAGCCTGCTACCGGAGTATATGCGAGACTTCTTGCAGCCGGCCAGCGTCTTATGGCCATTATTAAAAAGAGTGAGGGAATGGCCAACAAGGACTTGGCCAAGATGGCGGATCAGATTATATCGCTTTGCGACAAGTTAGACCGCTTTACTAATTATTAGACAGAGGGAGTGTTAGAACAGAATGAGTTATGCAGATAAAGTGTTTAAAGAGATGTGCCAGGATATTTTGGACAACGGGGTGGATACCAAGGGTGAGCTGGTGCGTCCAAAGTGGGAGGATACCGGAGAATATGCTTACACTATAAAGAAGTTCGGTGTGGTGAACCGCTATGACCTTCGTAAGGAATTTCCTGCTCTTACCCTACGCAGAACCGCACTGAAAAGTGCCATGGATGAGATTCTTTGGATTTATCAAAGAAAGTCCAATAATATTCATGATTTGAAGCCACATATCTGGGACCAGTGGGCGGATGAGACCGGTTCCATCGGTACAGCTTATGGTTACGTTATCGGTGAGAAATTCACCTACAAGGGCGAGCAGATTGACCAGATGGATTATGTATTAAAACAGCTGAAAGAGAATCCGTACAGCCGCAGAATCATGACCAATATGTATCAGTTTCATGACCTTGCTACCGGTCATTTAGATCCATGCTGCTATTCTGCAACTTATAATGTAACCAAGGAAGAGGGGAGTGAGAAGCTGGTACTGAATATGATTTTAAATCAGCGCAGTCAGGATATCCTTGCAGCAAATAACTGGAATGTGGCGCAGTATGCTATCCTTCTGATGATGGTAGCTCAGGTAAATGATATGATTGCTGGGGAATTAGTGCACGTAATTGCCGATGCACACATTTACGACAGACATGTAGATATCATCAAAGAATTGATTCAGCGTGAGGAACATCCTGCACCCAAGGTATGGCTCAATCCGGAGGTGAAGGATTTCTATCAGTTCACTACCAAGGATTTATTTGTAGAAGATTATGTGACCGGTGAGCAGATTGTGGGTATCCCTATAGCTGTATAATGTAGGACGATTCTACTGCGGTACAATATCTTCTTCCGGGGCACGCTCTCGCTCTGTAAAAAACGTAGCAGTACTAAGTTCGAAAATACCTCACTAAGTACTGACGTTTTTTAAAGGCACCCGGCAAGAAGATATTGCATCCTCACAGAATCGTCCTACATTATACGTCAAAGGAAAAGGAGTAAGCATGAACATAATTGTAGTGGCAGATAATAATTGGGCTATTGGGAATAAGGGACAGCTCCTTGTGACTATTCCTAATGACCAAAAGCATTTTAGAGAAGAAACAGCGGGTAAAGTGGTGGTTATGGGGCGTAAGGCTCTGGCGAACTTTCCCCAAGGCATGCCTCTTGCAGGAAGGACAAGTATTATATTAAGTAAGGACCCTAAGTTTACAGTCAAGGGTGGAACCGTCGTACACAGTATCCAGGAGTTATTGGAAGAACTGAAAACGTATCCGTCTGAGGATGTGTACGTTATCGGTGGAGAAAGCATGTATAAGCAGCTTTTTCCCTATTGTGATGTGGTGCATGTGACCAAGATTGATCACGAGTATCAGGCAGATACCCATTTTCCGAACTTGGATAAGGACGAGAACTGGGTAATTACTGCAGACAGTGATGAACAGACTTATTTTGATATTGCCTATGAGTTTCTGAAATATGAGAGGTGTACTCTTGACTTTTAGGCAAATAGGTTTATAATTAAAAGAAAATTTGATACTTTACCTTGGTAAAGTATAACGAAATAAAGCGTGCGAAGGCACAGATGGGAGTACCGGTATGGAGAAGAAAAATATCGATTGGGGCAATTTAGGCTTCGGATATGTACAGACTGATTACAGATACGTATCCAACTTTAAGAATGGTGCATGGGATGATGGTGAGATTACCACCGATGCCAATATTGTATTGAATGAGTGCGCAGGCGTGTTGCAGTATGCACAGACTGCATTTGAGGGAATGAAGGCTTATACTACCGAAGATGGACATATCGTAGTGTTTCGTCCGGATTTAAATGCATCCCGTATGGCTGATTCTGCAAGAAGACTTGAGATGCCTGTTTTCCCGGAAGAGAAGTTTATTGAGGCAGTTACTGAGGTAGTAAAGGCTAATGAAGCTTGGGTTCCACCTTACGGAAGCGGAGCAACTCTTTACCTTCGCCCATATATGTTTGGTTCTAACCCTGTAATCGGTGTTAAGCCTGCAGATGAGTATCAGTTCAGAATTCTTTGTACTCCGGTAGGTCCTTACTTTAAAGGCGGTGTTAAGCCATTAACCTTAAAGGTAAGTGATTTTGACCGTGCGGCACCATGCGGTACCGGTAATATCAAGGCAGGTCTTAACTATGCAATGAGCTTACATGCAATCGTAACCGCTCATCACGAGGGCTATGATGAGAATATGTACTTAGATTCTAAGACCAGAACTAAGGTTGAGGAAACCGGTGGAGCAAACTTCTTATTTGTAACCAAGGATGGTAAGGTAGTAACTCCGAAGTCAGACACTATTTTACCTTCTATCACCCGTCGCTCTCTGCTCGTTGTTGCTAAGGAATACTTAGGACTTGAGGTAGAAGAGAGAGAAGTTTATATTGATGAAGTAAAGGATTTTGCAGAATGTGGTCTCTGTGGTACTGCTGCAGTTATCTCTCCTGTAGGGAAGATTGTAAACCATGGTGAAGAAATCTGTTTCCCAAGCGGAATGACCGAGATGGGTCCTGTAACCAAGAAATTATACGATACCTTAACCGGTATCCAGATGGGTCGTATCGAAGCTCCGGAAGGCTGGATTCATGTAATCAAATAGGAATAGAATTAATCTTTATAAGATGCTATAATGCAGACATGCATTATAGCATCTTTTTATTTTAAGGAGATATAAGGTTGAAGTTTTTACACACAAGTGATTTGCATATTGGAAAGAAAATATTTGAGTGCTCTCTTTATGATGACCAAAAGCATATGCTCTCGGAGATTCACCGGATTGCCTTAGAGGAGAAGGTGGATGCTTTAGTGATTGCCGGAGATGTGTATGATCGCTCTATGCCTCCCACGGAGGCCGTGGAGCTTTTGGATGATTTTTTGACCGGCTTTGTAAAAGAGGAGATTCCGGTAATTATGATTAGCGGGAATCATGATTCTCCGGAGCGTGTCAGCTTTGGAGCGAAGATACTTGAGAAACAGGGACTCTATATTGGCGGTGTTTATGATGGAAGCCTTCGCAGGGTAAGTCTGCCAAATGGCTCAAAAGAGACCGTTTTTGTCTGTCTGCCCTTTGTAAAGCCGGGAGTGGTAGGAATGAGCAATTGTCAGGAGGCAGTGGCGGAGATTTTAGCTCGGGAGAATATAGATCTTCAGGATGGGAAGCAGTATGTGTTGATTACCCACTATTTTGTGACCGGGGAGAAGGGACAGATGCCCGAACTCTCTGATTCGGAGACAGCAGTGGATGTAGGCGGTATTGATAATGTAACTGCGGATGTGTTTCAGGGCTTTTCCTATGTGGCACTGGGACATATTCATAAGAGCCAGAAGGTAGGAGAAGGGGAGATATATTATAGCGGAGCACCCATGAAATACTCCTTCTCGGAAGCCAGTCAGACCAAATCCGTCAATCTGGTGGAGATAAAGGAAGATGGAGGCGTAAGTGTAGAGAAAAGAGCATTAAAGCCTTATCGGGAGATGCGTGTAATAAAGGGAGAATTAAAGCAGCTTATTCAGCCGGAAATTGTGAATACAGAGGGCGTAAGGAGTGACGATTATATTCAGGCGGTATTGACAGACAGGGATGCGCTCATTGACCCAATCGGAACACTTAGAAGTGTGTATCCCAATATGCTTCAGATTGTGCTGGAGAAGAACTACAGTGTGAATGAAGAAATGTATGACAGTAGCTTTCAGGGGCAGCAGAAGAGTACTCAGGAGCTTTTTGCGGAGTTTTACTATATGCTGGTAGGAGAATCTCTGACACAGACTCAGGCAGCAGCGGTGGATGCGGCGGCCAGAGAGGCAGGTGAGTCATGAAACCGATAAAGATGTGTATCAGTGCATGGGGACCATATAAGGATAAGGTGGAAATTGATTTTACAGGATTTTACGGGCAGGGGCTGTTTTTGATTACCGGTGCTACAGGAGCCGGAAAAACTACGATATTTGATGCCATTACCTATGCTTTATACGGAGCTCTCAGTGGCGAGATGAGAGACAAAGAGCGTAACAGTGTGCGAAGTGACTTTGCAGATGCCCAGACGCCCACCTTTGTGGAGCTGACCATGGAGCATGGGGGAAAGGAATACTTTATCCGCAGAAATCCGGAGTATTTCCGTCCCAAAAAGCGTAGCAACGGCGAGGGACTTCTTACCAAGGAGAAGGAAAATGCTCTTCTTGAATTGCCGGATGGTAAGGTAATTGAGGGAGCCAGAGATGTAAATAGTAAGCTGACAGAGCTTATGGGTGTGGACTTACAGCAGTTTAAGCAGTTGTCCATGATTGCACAGGGTGAGTTTGCCAGACTCCTTACGGCATCTCCCAAGGATAAGACTAAGATTTTCCGTGAAATCTTCGGTACGGGAGTCTATGAGCGATTTACCTATAATTTATCAAGAGAAGCCAAGAAACGTTATCAGAAGGTGGCAGAGCACAAGGCAAAACTGGATGAGGATTTACGGATTCTGACGGGTTGCTTTAAGGATATGGCTGTGGAGGAGACTCTAAAGGAGGAATTTGCAGGCTTTTTGGAACTTTCTGCGGTTCCTTTTGATAGAGTGGCAGTGTGCCTGGAAGCCATGGAGCAGGAGCTTGCCGGAAAGTTTTCGGAGAATAAAAAAGGGAATGATAAAAATGAAAAAAGCATTCTGAAGACGCAAAGTCTCTTAACCTCTATAGAGGAGGAGAATAAGAGAATACAGCAGTATTTGCAGGCCACGCATGAAATGACCGGACTAAAGCAGCAAAGGGAGTTCTACGAGGAAAAGGAGCTGCAGTATCAAAGAGCAGTGAGTGCCGGTCATCTGGAGGCGGATGCCGTAAGGCTGGCTTCCGCAGAGGTACAGCTGAATAAAGTGTCTGCCAATCTGGCTCAGTTAGAAGCTTCAGCCAAGAATAACAGGCAGCTTTTAGAGAAGGAGATTCCGGTACTTGAGCAGAGGGATGATATAGCCCTTTGGATATCGAGCAAGCAGGAATATCTTCTTAAGAAGGGAGAACTGCAAACGAAAAGTGCAGAGCTTACTTCAAAGAAGGACAGGCTGGAACAAGAGAAACTTAAGTTTGTGAAGCTGGAGCAAAAAGCAAAGGAGTGTAAGGACGTCTATGAGGATGCCCTCCGTAAGCGAAGCTATGCGGCAATCGGTATTGCGGCACAGCTTTTGGAGGAAGGGAAGCCCTGTCCGGTATGCGGCTCTACGGAGCACCCAAGCCCTGCCACATTGACAGAGAAAATCAGCTCCGAGGAGGAGATTGAACTTTTAAAGAGAGAGGCAGAGCATTCCGGTAAGCAGGCGGAGCTTGTCTATGGTAGCGTACTGAATCTTCAGGCGGAGGTGTCTGTGCTGGAAAACTCAGTGGGGCAGTTAGCTCAGGCTGTAGATACTTTGCAGATATATGTGGATGCTGACGGAAAGATTCCGGAGGAGTTAAGAAAACTGTCTTGTGAGAGGGCGGCAAAACATTTGCAGGAAATATGCGACAATGTGAATTCTTTAAAGGCTACCCTGCTTCAGCAGGAGAAGCAGCTTGAGGAAGGCCTTCTGGAACAGAAGGTCTCTGCAGCGGAATGTGAAGAGGCGAAGCATAGCTTTTTGCGTAAGCTGGAAGAGCAGGGATTTGCGGACATAAAGGAATACGAAGCTGCATATATGGACAAAATGGATAGGGATGCTCTGGTGGGACAGATATCCGAGTATAAAGAGGCTTATGCTGCCGGAGAGAGATTGTGCAAGACTCTGAAGGAGCATATTACAGATACAGAACCAAAGGATACTTTGCAGACGCAGCAGGTGCTTAACGAGCTTTTGGATAAGCGCAAGGAGCTGTCCGGTGAAGCTCGGAAGCTGGAATATTCCCGTAGTGAAGTGAAGCGTTGCAAGAAGCAGCTTTCCGAGAAGGAGAAGATTATCCGGGAGGAAAGTGACGAATACGGCTTTATCAAGGAACTTGAGAATATTGCCAGTGGTAATAATCCTAAGCGCCTGGTATTTGAGCAGTATGTTCTTGCAAGCTACTTTGACGAAATATTAAAAGCGGCCAATATTCGGTTCCGCAAGATGAGTGCGGGAAGATATGAAATGCGACGTGCTAAGGAAGTGTCTGACGGAAGAGTGAAGGATAATCTGGAGATTGAGGTAATGGATTATTATACCGGGAAACCACGCTCTGTGCGTACTTTATCCGGAGGAGAATCCTTTAAAGCATCCTTATCACTGGCGCTTGGGCTCAGTGATGTGATACAATCAATGAGTGGTGGTATTAAGGTAGATACGCTCTTTATTGATGAGGGCTTTGGGGCTCTGGACAGTGAGTCCTTGGATCAGGCCTGCAACACTCTTAACTCTTTGGTTGAGAATAACCGCCTGATTGGAATTATCTCCCATGTGCCGGAGCTTAGGGAACGTATTTCGGGGCAGCTGGTGATTGAAAAGAGCGGAAGCGGCAGCAGTGTCAAGATTAATATTTAGGAATGAAGGTTGAAGGTATTTGATGAGAAGAAAAAAGAAAAATATAATTCCACTATTGCTGATACTTTTGGTAATCATGGTGATAGCAGTGGTGGTGGGAGTACGAATCTGGAACAGTAGGAGTGAGGATACGAAGGTGATTTTCACCACAGGATTCAATGAGGATGAGTTGTTCCGTATTGGGTCCCTTTCCTGTACGAAGGCGGAATTTATGGTGTACCTGACCAATACACAGAATCAGTATGAGAATGTATATGGTCCGGAGATATGGAATGTAAGTCAGGATGATATGACTCTGGAGGAGAATATCAAAGAAACGGTACTTGCCAAGATTGCCCAGATTAAGTCCATGTACCTACTGGCAAAGGAAAAGGGCGTAGAATTCTCGGAGGAGGAAAATGCTACGCTGGAGCAGGCTGCTGAGACGTATTATTCCTCACTGACAGAGGAGGAGATACAGGCGATGGGAGTTACCCGGGAGATTGTTCTTAGCTTGTATCAGGAATATGCATATGCGGAAAAGGTGTATGAACAGATTATTGCAGATATAAATCCGGAAATCAGTGATGATGAAGCCCGTACGATTACTGTGGAGCATATTTTGATTAAGACGTATACTACGGATGGAACCGGGCTGCGTATCGAGTTTAATGAGGTAAGAAAGCAAAAGGCTTATGTAACTGCTCAGGAGATTCACACTCTTGCTACTAGTGGTGAGAACGATTTCGCCCAGTTGGCTGCTCAGTATAGCGAGGACGAGACGGTACGGTACTCCTTTGGAAAGGGAGAAGTAGACGCGCAGTTTGAAGAGGCTGCATTCAATCTGGGAACGGATGAAATCAGTGGGATTGTAGAGACAGAGTCGGGGTATGAGATTATAAAGTGTATCAGCACCTTTGACCGGGAGGAGACCGATGCTAATAAGATAAAAATCGTGGAAAAACGGAAGAATGAGGCCTTTGGCGCAGAGTATGATGCATTTGTGGCAACTCTGGCCAGAAGTCTGAATGAAAGTCTATGGGAAGATATCGGCCTGATTGAGAATATGAATGTAAATACCGATAAATTCTTTGCGATTTATCACGAATATTTCAAATGATAGGATTAGTTTATGAAAATTTAAGAAGTCCGCAACCTCAGTATTTTCAAGGGGTTGCGGATTTTTGTTAGCACTCACAAAATGTGAGTGCTAATTTTGCCTTGACTTTTAAAATGGGCAGATTTAAACTTCTTTTAACAAGTATTTTTAGAAAAGGAAGTGGAAGAAAAAATGGCAATGAAAAGCGGAAGCTTATCAATTAACAGTGAAAACATATTCCCTATTATCAAGAAGTGGTTATATTCTGACCATGACATTTTCTACAGAGAGTTAATCTCTAATGGCTGTGATGCAGTAACGAAATTAAAGAAGCTTGATATGATGGGAGAGTATACCCTCCCGGAAGGATATAAGGGTAAAATTGAGGTCATCTGCGATGCAGAGAAGAAGACCCTTACCTTCAAGGATAATGGTCTTGGAATGACTGCTGATGAAGTGGAAGAGTATATTAATCAGATTGCATTCTCCGGTGCAACGGATTTCATCGAGAAGTACAAGGACAAGAGCAATTCTGACCAGATTATCGGTCACTTCGGTCTGGGCTTCTATTCTGCATTCATGGTGGCAGATGAAGTGCATATCGATACCTTATCCTACAAGGATGGTGCGACCGCAGTTCATTGGGAGTGTGACGGCGGTACAGAATTTACCATGGAGGATGGTGACCGCAGCGAAGTAGGTACTACCATTACTTTATTTGTAAACGAGGACTGCTTACAGTTCTGTAATGAGTACAAGGCAAAGGAGGTTGTGAAGAAGTACTGTTCCTTCATGCCTACCGAGATTTATGTTTCTAAGGCGAATGAGACTGATGAAGAGAAGAAGCCGGAGCTTATCAATGAGACAACTCCTCTTTGGACCAAGCACCCTAACGAGTGTACTAAGGAAGAGTACTTAGAGTTCTATCGTAAGGTGTTCCAGGATTATAAGGAGCCTCTGTTCTGGATTCATTTAAATATGGACTATCCTTTCAATTTAAAGGGCATCCTGTACTTCCCTAAGATTAATATGGAGTATGAATCCATTGAGGGAACCATTAAGCTCTACAACAATCAGGTATTTATTGCAGATAATATCAAGGAAGTTATCCCGGAGTTCCTTCTGTTACTTAAGGGTGTAATTGACTGTCCGGACCTTCCGCTGAACGTGTCCAGAAGTGCCCTTCAGAATGATGGCTTTGTGAAGAAGATTTCTGAGTACATCACTAAGAAAGTGGCAGACAAGCTTTCCGGTATGTGCAAGACAGAGAAGGAAGAGTACGAGAAGTATTGGGATGATATCAGTCCATTCATCAAGTTCGGTTGTTTAAAGGATGACAAGTTCTGTGAGAAGATGAATGATTATATTCTCTTTAAGAACTTAGATGGCAAATATATGACTCTTCCGGAATGCCTTGAGATTAAGCCTATGGAGGAGGAAGAATCCGCTGTAGATGAAGAGGGCAATACTGTTGATGCAGAGGTAGTAACCGATACAGAAGAAGATGCTGAAGAGGAGAAGAAAGAAAAGGTTATTTACTATGTAACCGATATGCAACAGCAGGGACAGTATGTGAATATGTTCAAGGCTGCAAAGATGGATGCGGTAATTCTTACTCACAATATTGACCAGCCTTTCGTATCTCAGCTTGAGGCTAAGAATGAGGGTATTAAGTTCCAGAGAATCGATGCAGATCTTACCGATGTCTTCAAGGCTAAGACTTCTAAGAAGGCAGAGAAGGAGATGGCGGAGCAGGCAGAAAGCCTTGCCAGCATCATGAAGAAGGCTCTGAAGAACGACAAGCTGAATGTAAAGTTGGA
>JAFUKH010000018.1 GCA_017467845.1 Lachnospiraceae bacterium
GGTGGTCAGTTTCTCTTCCCCCTTGATATATTCTTCCGCATCTCTTCCGTATGCAGCAATACTATGGGTAGGATGTAGTGAACGAACCACACCTTCTCTTCCCATAAAAATATTCGGTAAAACTCCCACACAAGCCGGCTCCGTCCTTGGATTAAATACGTTTACGTTCTCACTCATCTGCTTCCATGTATGGGTAGGCAGCATCAAAAGTCCCTCTTCAAAATACTCCATCCAAGCATCAATCACCGTATCTGCTCTTCCCTCCACGTCTCCCATTGCCTTCATGGAGGAATGAATAAATACGGTATCCGTCCCGGAAAGTCCCATTTCCATTAATTGCTGTTTTAAATCTTCTTTTGTATACATGTTTTGACCCTTTTTCTCATCCTAAATATGCTTATTATAACATTTCCAATATAAAAAAACTATCTTCACAAAATGTAATGTCATTTCGCCCGGAAATTACTCTGTGAGGGAAATGATGTGTTTTATGAAGACCGTTGGAAAACGTCAGTACTTAGCGAGGTATTTTCGAGCTTAGTACTGCTACGTTTTACATCGAGCGAAAGCGTGTCAGAATAAAACACATCGTTCTCTCCCGGAGTAATTTCCGGGTGAAATAACATTGTCACAAAATATCAGTTGTTTTTGGAAGGAAAACATAAATTCTTCCGTAGTTTTCTTAAGATAGAAAGAGTATATTGCTTATAGATTATTTGTAGGAAGTGATTTGATTATGAATACAAAGAAAAAAGTTGATATGACTCAAGGTCCCATCATGAGATTAGTGCTTTTATTTGCGCTGCCAATCTGCGCAGGTAATGTCCTACAGCAGCTCTACAATACGGTAGATACCCTGGTTATCGGTAACTTCTGTAGCTCTATCTCCCTTGCTGCAATCGGAACCAGTGCCCAGCCGGTGGAAATGGTTCTATGTATCTTTCTTGGCATGGGTACCGGAGTCTCCATTCTAGTATCCCAGTGTGCCGGAAGCGGCAATTTTGAGAAACTGCGAAAGCTGGTTTCCACCACTACCACATTTGTATATATGTGCTCCATTCCTCTATCCATTCTGGGTTTATTCTTAGGTCCCCTAATCCTGAAATTTATGAAGGTACCGGAGGACGCCTGGAATTATTCCGTTGCCTATATTCAGATATACTTTTTAGGCACCCTTGGAAATATGGGCTACAACTTCAACGCCGGAATTCTTCGCGGCATGGGCGACAGCAAAGCATCTCTGTTTTTCCTTTTGATTTCTTGTATCGTAAATATCGTTCTGGACTTAGTATTTGTAGCTGTCTTTCATTGGAATGTATCCGGTGCAGCACTGGCAACCATTATCGCCATGTTTGCCTCTTGGGTTTTCAGTATTATATACATTCAAAAGAGATATCCCGAGCTGGAATACTCCCCCATTCCCGGAAAGCCTGACCGTAACCTTTTAGGCGAAATTGTTAAGGTTGGTCTGCCTCTTGGTCTGAACAACTCCATTTACTCCGTAGGTCATATTCTGATGCAGTCCTTAATCAACGCCCAAGGCTCCGCTTTTATGGCCGGATGTTCTGTAGCGTCCAAGTTAACAGGTATCGCCAATGTAGCTATTACCGCTCTTGCTTCCGCATCCTGCACCTTTTCCGGTCAGAACATCGGAGCAAGAAATTATGTACGACTTCGTCAGGGACATCTGCTTCTCCCGGTGTTCTCCGGTGTTATTACCTGCATCGGAGGGCTAATTGTAACTGCGCTGTGTGAACCGATTATCCGTTTATTCACCCCGGATCCGGAGGTCATTCCTCTGGCCGTTACCTACATCCGTATCGTACTTCCTTTCACTTGGCTCTACGCAGTATTTAATGGTATCATCAATTACGTTAACGGTGTGGGTGTTGTAAAATACCCTACCATTGTAAACATCCTCATGCTCTGGGCTGTACGAATCCCTGTAGCACACCTGATAAACCGTTTCATCGATGGCAGATACATCATGGCCTGCCTTCCCATTAGCTTTGGCTTCGGAATGATTTGTATGCTCTGCTACTACCGCACAGGGCACTGGCGCAGCCTCATGAAACTGGCCAAAGAACAAGAAAGTAAGACCGCCACAACATAATGGCGGTCTTGTTTTGTTATTTATTTAGGAAATCGTACTGGCTCATGTAGAGGTTGTAGTAGAGGCCTCCTTCGTTCTTCATCAGTTCATCATGACTTCCCATCTCCACGATTTGTCCATGGTCAATGTACATGATACAGGAAGAATTTTTAATTGTAGAAAGTCTGTGGGCAATGATAAAGGAGGTTCTTCCCTTTAACAGCTCGTTTAAGCCCTTCTGTAAGAGGATTTCGGTCTCTGTATCGATACTGGAGGTTGCCTCGTCCAGGATCAATATCTTGGGGTCTGCAAGAATCGCCCTGGCAAAGGAAATCAGCTGACGCTGCCCCTGAGATAAACGACTTCCCCGTTCATTAACTTCTGTTTCATATCCGTTCTCTAAGCCCATGATAAAGTCGTGGGCACATACAGTCTTGGCAGCACGAATAACATCCTCATCCGTAGCTTCATTGTTGCCGTAACGGATATTGTCCATGATGGTTCCTGCAAAGATAAAGCTATCCTGCATCATTACACCCATCTGGCTACGGAGAGACTTGATAGTTACGGAATTAATGTCAATACCATCAATCAAAAGCTGCCCCTTGGTTACGTTATAGAAACGGCTGATTAAGTTCACAATAGTGGTCTTCCCTGCACCGGTGGGTCCTACAATAGCAAAGGACTGTCCCACATCTGCCTTGAAACTCACATGATTCAGAATCTGTACACCATCCTCATAGGCAAAGCATACATCCTTAAACTCTACTTCACCCTTGATTTCAGCCATGGGTACCGCTCCCGGTAAATCCTTTACCTCTACAGGCTCATCGATAGTCTCAAAGATTCTCTCAAGGTAAGAGATTGCAGTGAGGAGTGAGTTGTAGAAGTTGGCCAATGTGGTAATCGGTGCCCAGAATCTGGAGATATATCCGGTAAAGGCAATTAATGTACCTACCGTCATTGCACCGAAACCGTCCGTAATCCAGGCAACGCCCAACGCATATATAATGGCGGTAGTTACTACCGTGATGGTCTGCACCGTAGGATTCATGATAAAGTTATATTTTACCGCAGTGTACCATGCAGCTTTAGAATCTGCACTGAGCCGATTGAAAATATCGGTATTGAAATCCTCTCTTACGAAGGACTGGGTTACGCGGATACCATTGATACTTTCTGCAATATACGCATTTAAATTGGACTGCTTGTTGGACTGAATCTGCCAAGCGCGACGTTGCTTTTTCTTAATCATGAATACCAAAGTGGCAAGCACCGGCAAACCGCACAAGCACACCAACGTAAACTTCACATTCAGGCTCAGCATGAAAAATAAAATAAACACTAAACTGCAAAGGTCCGTAATGGTATTTACGATACCATTGGAGAGCAGGTCACTTAGGTTATTTACATAGTTAACTACTCGTACCTGAATCTTTCCGTGGGGCTTATCATCATAGTAGGAAAATGGAAGCTCCTGCAGATGGATAAACAAATCCCTGCGAAGGGCATGGATAATTCCCTGTCCTACCTCTGCCATCATCTTTATCTTAAATCTGAGAATCACTACTACCATTAAGGTAACCACCAGCATCAGACAGCTGGCAATGATAACTCTTCTGGTGGCATCATCTTTGGAGATAATGCCATGAATTGCACAATTCTCCACGGTGTCCATAACATCCTTTAAGAACATGGGAGTGAGCATGGACAAAGCGCTGGATATCAACATAATCACGATAACAAAAATCATTCGCTTCTTGTATACGCCCACATAACTACCCAAACGTTTTAACTGATTTATGTCAAATCCTGAATCTAAGGTTTCATCAATATCATACTTATTTCTAGCCATTTACTGATTCCCCCTTTCGAATCTTCTCGTATTCACCGTATTGATGCATAAATACGGTGTAGTAATATCCCTGTTTCTCCATCAGCTCATCATGATTACCGGATTCTACAATTCTACCTTCATCCAGCACCAGAATAACGTCCGCATCCTTAATAGATGAGATTCTGTGAGCAATGAAAAATACAGTTTCCTTCTTTTCCAGATTGTCAAGAGCCTGCTGAATCTGAGATTCCGTCTCCATATCCACCGCAGAGGTTGTATCATCAAGTACCAAGATGGAAGGCTCCTTAAGTAGCGCTCTTGCCAGAGAAATACGCTGTCTCTGACCACCTGATAAGCCCACGCCGCGTTCACCGATAATAGTGTCATACCCCTCGGGCATCTCCCGGATAAAGCCATCTGCATTTGCCACCTTCGCAGCCCATTCTACCGTTTCAAAGGGACAATCCGGTTTTGCATAAGCAATATTTCCCTCGATAGTATCGGAGAAAAGAAATACGTCCTGCATGGCCATACCGATAGTGGTACGAAGCACACGAAGATCCATCTCCTTCACATTCTGTCCACCGATTAACACCTCGCCACTGTTTACGTCAAAGAAACGGCACATCAGATTAACCAAAGTACTCTTTCCTGCGCCGGTTGCACCAATGATGCCAACCTTCTGCCCCGGCTCGATTTTGAAGCTGATGTCCTTCAGAATTTCTTCTCCATCGATACTGTAGCTTACATTTCGAAATTCTACGCTGCCTTCCGGCTTCGGCGCACTGATATCGAAAGGGCCGGATACCGGATTCTTAATTCCGGGCTCCTCCTGAATGGTGGCATAAATCTTCTCCACAGAGGTTACAAAACGAAACCAGTCATTTACAATCCAGCCCGCCTGACGAAGGGGTTCATTTAACATCCACAAATATCCGTTAATCATTGCCATATTACCCAGGGTCATGTCTCCGTTAATAACCATGATACCGCCTACCAGCATCAGTACAAAGGTAAGTAAATTGGCAAGGAACTCAAAAATCGGTACATGCTGCATCCAGATTTTGGTGGCTGCCAGCTCAGAATCGCGATACGCTGCATTCTCTCTGTCAAACTTTGAAATCTCAAACTCTTCCTTGGCAAATGCCTTAACTACTCTGTTACCGCTGATATTTTCCTGTGCAAAGGCATTTAAGCTGGAGAATCTCTCACGAATCTTGGAAAATCCCGGTTTTACACGTTTTGACTGAACGATGGTATTGGTCAAAGTCAAGGGAAGTACCAAAAGCATGGCACAGGCAATACGCCAATCTACCGTAAACACCATTACCAGCGAAATGCAGAATAGTAATACACATTCGTAAGTGAAATAAATAACATGTGCCACAAAATGTCTGATTGCCATCATATCACCGGTCTGGCGTGACATTAAATCTCCGGTCTTATTGTTGTTGTAGAAGGTAAAATCCTTTGCTACAAGATTCCGGTAAATTGCATCTCGCATATCAAATAACATATTCTGGGAATTGGTTTCAAATATAAATAGAAAGAATAGTCTGATTCCCGCACGAAGCAATGTTGCTCCAATCATTAACAGTAAAAACTTGGGCAGTAAATCCAGCTGAATATTCGAACCATCACCGATAATGTCATCTACGATATATCCTGTAATCTTAGGATTTACTATCGCAAGCATGGATGTAGCCGTTACCAATATCAGACCGAATAAGGTTCGCCACTGGTATTTTTTGAAGTATGAATAGAACCATTTCATTGCTGACATAGCTTTCTCCTCCGTTTGTCTTAATGTTTATCCCATTATGGGACTTGTGTCCTATTTTCACAATGACATATACTGTTATTAAATTGATATTTTCTGCTTTTTATTTTTTTCAAATCATGTATACTTACTAATAGGAGGAGGGAGGATATTTCTTATGATCGCAATACGAAATATGGGATATAATTCGGTCCACAAAGACGGAATCAACATTGAAAGACCGGAAGGTGGCATGCGTTATCTGCTGCTTTTGGTAAAAAGTCCGGCGTATTTTGAATTTACCAAGGAACAATTTCATAAAAGCATTACTAATCTATCCACAAACGAACTACCCTTGGAGGAGGATTTTTTTACAGACGAAGAGGCCAGACACAAAGGACTTATTCGTCAATATGTGGAAAAACCTGCATTCATCATCTATACTCCGGGTGTACCTCAGTATTACTATCACGATATAGAATATATTAATGACTGGATTGTTTTCGAAGGGGATGAAACTGCAGAATTCTTAGAGGAGCTGGACATTCCGCTAAATACCCTGACGAATTTGTATCATCATACGGAGCTTACCGGCATGATTCGTGACCTGATGCTGGAATATCACCAAACAGGCTCCCATCACGAGAGAATCATGGACGCCATGCTGAAAACCATTCTTTATAAATACAGCGATATCTATCACCTGGAGACCAGACTTTCCGATAAACTAAAGCAGCACCGTGCTGCCTTTTCCCAGATTCGTAACAGTATTTATAGCGGTGGCAGTTATCAGAAGACCGTCCCCGAGCTGGCAGAAGAGCTGAACTTAAGCGTCTCCTATTTCCAGCATATCTACAAAGAGCTTTTCGGAGTCCCGGTAAAGCACGATTTAATCGGAAGTCGCATTGAACGGGCCAGATATCTGCTTTCCATTGATGTGGATTCCGTGGCTTCCATCGCAGAGATGTGCGGCTATGAAAATGTAGAACACTTCATCCGGCAATTTAAGTCCCTGACAGGTATGACCCCCAGTCAATATAAAGACAAATACAATCGTCGATGATGTGAAGTGTCATTTCGTTAAATCAGTGGCACCTTTCCGAGATGATATGTTTTATTCAGACACGCTCTCGCTCCGTGAAAAACATAACGGTACTAAGCTCGAAAATACCTCGCTAAGTGCCGATGTTTTTCAAGGGTCTTCATAAAACATATCATCTCTTCAAGGGGACACTGATTTAACGAAATGACGCGTTTGTATTTTCTTAACAATCGTTGTACAATAATCACAGATTTCAAATGAAGAAAGGGTATATTATGATTACAAAATACGGAGATTATATTTTAGAAAAAGCTGCTGAGCTCCTTGCCATTGACAGCCCCACCGGTTACACCGCCGAGGCTGCTGAGTGGGTTATGAAGGAATTTGCCGCCCTGGGCTGCCAGGTTAAACAGACCATAAAAGGCGGTGTACTCATCGACTTTGGTGGGGATGATACAGAAAACGGAATCGTTTTGGAAGCTCATGCAGACACCCTAGGTGCCATGGTTACAGAGATAAAAGGAAATGGTCGCCTGAAGGTTACCAGACTTGGGGGTATGAATGCCAACAACGCAGAAGCAGAAAATGTAAGGATTATCACCAAATTCGACGGTACTTATGAAGGTACCCTTCAGCTGGTGAATGCTTCTGTCCATGTAAACGGTGAATATGATAAAACTTCCAGAGACTGGGATACGGTAGAAGTTGTGCTGGACGAGCTTGTGGAAAAGAAGGAAGATGTGGAAAAACTGGGCATCAGTGCAGGCGATATCGTATGCTTCGATCCCAGAACCAAGATTACAGATAAGGGATTTATCAAGAGCAGATTCTTAGACGACAAGCTGAGTGTTGCCATCCTTCTAGGTTATGCAAAATATCTGAAGGACGAGGACCGAAAACCATCCCGCAGAGTATACGGTCATGTGACAGTCTATGAAGAAGTGGGTCACGGCGGCAGTGCCTCTCTCCCGGAGGGAATTACGGAAGCCATCTCTGTAGATATGGGCTGTGTAGGTGAAGGACTTTCCTGCACCGAACGCAAGGTATCTATCTGCGCCAAGGACAGCGGCGGTCCTTACAACTACGAGGTAGTAAAAGGTCTCATTGAAGCAGCCAAAAAGATGAACGCAGACTATGCGGTAGACATCTACCCCTTCTACGGTTCTGATGTAGAAGCCACCTTGCGTTCCGGCTACGATATCCGCCACGGACTTATTGGTGCCGGTGTCTACGCTTCCCACGGCTATGAGCGAAGCCACAGGGATGGTGCTGTGAATACCCTAAAGGTACTGATTGGATATTTGGAGTAGTTAACAAAAGCTTCGAGCAAAATAAATAGGACCGTTCGTCCATGGTTAGACACTCTTATAGGTGTCTTCCATGGTACGTACAGTCCTATTCATTTTGTCGAAGACATGCCCCGACATAAACGTGAACGTAATTCGCCACTTTGGAAATTTCTACGCACTTTCTCTAAGCTTACAAATGCAGAGACCTAAAACCCTAAAAGAAAGCCGGCTATAAAGTTCTTATAAGGAATCCGCCTAATATACGGACCGATAGCAGAGTGTCTAACCTTGGAAAAACACAACAAATCAAGGAACGCAATGGCCGCTTTGTGAAATTCCAGCATTTTTGAACAGTCTGCAAATGTAGGGGAGGTATTCCCCGCACAACATCCTCTCATAATCAACTCTTGTATTTTATATCGTCCCTATTCTAAATTATAATTTAAAGAACTTCGTCTCTTCCTCTAAAGCAACCGCTAATTCCTTCAAATTAACTGCAGAGCTTGATACCAGGTTGATGGTAGCATACAGCTCCTCCATGGATGCAGTTGTTTCCTCTGTAGACGCTGCATTTTCTTCTGAGATAGCAGAAAGATTAGCAATAATACCTACCATATTCTGTCTTGCATCATCACATTCCTGCGCCTGAGAATTAATAATATTGGTATCGTGTCTGGATGTCTCAATATCTGATATAACATTCTCAAACTGTGCTTTTGTTGCTGCCAGCTTACTCTGCTGCTGCTTTAAGGTATCCATTACCTCTTCCATAAGCTCCATGGAATTCTTGGAATCACTAGACAGCTCTTGAATAATATCATAAATCTTCTTTGCAGAAGAATTGGATTCATCTGCAAGTTTCTGAATCTCCGATGCTACAACCGCAAAGCCTCTTCCAGCCTCGCCTGCTCTGGCTGCTTCAATAGAGGCATTTAAGGATAACAGATTGGTTTGGCTTGCAATATTTGTAATCAGCTGCACTGCTTCGGCAATTTCGTTTACAGAGTTATCCGTAGCCTTTACATTATCTGAAACCTTATATACCGCTTCAACGGTACGGTCATTAAATTCGCTAAGCTCCTTCATGGTAAACGCAGATGCCTCTCCGGTCTTCTGCATACCATCAGAAGTTTCATTCAGTCTCGTTACATTTTCTACGATGGTCTGAATAAGGTTACCCATCTGTTCCACATGGGTAGTAGCGTCCTCCGTATCCTCCGCCTGTGACAATGCCCCTTTTGAAATATCCTCAATAGCAGCACTTACTTCACCCGCGGTGGTACTACTATGAGTAGCAATATTCTCCAGTTCATTTCCTCCGGATAATACCTGCTCTGCGGAAGACTGGATATTACCGATAATCGTACGCAACTCTTCCACCAGCTTACCAAGTGCCTTAGCACTCTGGCCGAACTCATCCTTTCGCTTCAATAGCTTCGGATCCACAGAAATCGACAGATTACCCTTTGCAAGTTCTGTAACAGCATCTCCCATCTGGCCTACAATCTTAGCCAGGTTCCTTGCGCATATTCCAACTGCTATGGCAATCACCGCCGCACACACCAGAGCTATCAAAGTAAAAGCTGTAACTTTCTCGGTTATGTATGCATCTACATCCGCACTGGGCTGTCCTGCGAAAACCATACCCACAATCGTTCCGTCCGGATTCTCCAGCGGCGTATAATAGCAGTAATAATTCTGACCGTTAATGGTTGTATTATAAGAACTGTAATCCTGACCGCCCAGAACTACCTTTGCAATCTCCGGAGACGCCTGAGTTCCAACAATACGATTACCTGATGTGTCTAAAAGAGAGGTTGTCATACGGGTATCGCCATAAAACAGCGTAACATCCGTAACCAGTCCCTCCACATACTCATCAATCTCTGTCATATGGGCAGTAATATTATACTCACCCTTCAAAAACTCACCCTGATCATTAATAAAATAGTCTCCGTCATCAGTTTGATTATATCCCGCCTTCACTGCCTGTACTGTAGAATGCAGTGCAAACTCCGCCTGTTCCTGTAAGCCTTCCCTTAAGCTGTTCGATGCAGAAAAAATCAGAATACACACCAGCAAAAATACCGGTCCAAGGCAAATCAGCAATAACTGCACTAAAATACTGTGAATTCCGAGTCCTTTCTTTTTCTTCATATCTGAACCTCCTAACCACTCAAAAACAATTCTTGAGTTGAATTTACAGTCATTTTAGCATATTTGCATACAATTCTCAATATAAAATTGTTACCTTAGTACTATTTTTTATTATCTTTTTTAGAGTTTAACGCTCCTCCGTTATCTACCCACCAGCACCATACTCCTGCCACTGCTGCACAAAAAATCATCACTCCCACAAAAATATCAAGTGCCATATAAATTCCTCCATTCGTACAAATACATATCTATTCATACTATAAGGAATTTACCCTAAAGATTCAGCTAAGAATCCTTTCTTATCGCATATTCAGCTCCTCTGTAAGTGCCAATATCTGAGGTGCCAATCGCTCCTTCTCCTTTTCGGTAATTTTAATGTATGTAGGATAAGCCATTCCCAAAACAACCATTCCTAAAAGACCTAATACGATTCCCGGTATCAGCAAAGAATCAGCCCAGAGCATGCACATACTCATACCACCGCCCATAATCAGACATCCCACAATACCCAGGCATAAAGAAATCACTTCTCCCTTCCGGGTTACCTGTCTGTCCAGCTTACGGAGAATCTCCAGTTTATTTTCCTCCTTGGGCATGTACTTTCTCTTAATCTTCTCTATTTCCTCCTGCTCCTTAGCAGAATATGTATATTCAAATGCATTGTTGTTATCCATCTATCTTAATTCCTTTCTTTCCTAAGCTTAACAGTAAAGGTACTACCTGCTCCTTCCCTGCTACTAACGGATATTTCTCCACCGCAGATATCAATTACTCTTTTTACAAGTGCCAATCCTAATCCGTTGCCCTGAGTTGCATGAGAAGTATCCCCCTGATAAAATTTCCGGAAAATGTTTCTTCCGGTTTCTTCATTCATCCCGCAACCAGTGTCCTTCACTGCCACATAAGCATATTCTTCGTCTGCGTATACGGAAAGCTTCACCTTCCCGCCCTGCCCTGTAAATTTCAACGCATTAGAAATTAGATTGTGCCATACAAGGCTAAGCAACTCCTTGTCCTCCACCACTCTTACTTCATCATCAATGTCCGTTTCAATATCAATTTCCATTTCTTCCCAGACCTTTTCAAAATCCAGCATACTCTCACATACCGATTCTCCCAGATATATACTCTCCTTGCTGGGATAAATCTGCTGATTTTCCAGTTTATTCAGCTTCAGAATATTCATCACAAGAGAAGATAATCTCTGGGTCTGCTCGGTAATAGCTTTTCCGTATTTAATGCGGTCTTCCTCTGCAAGTTCCGGATTTTGCAAAAGTACACCGTAGTTCTGCATCACCGCAAGTGGAGTCTTAAGTTCATGGGAAACATTGGATATAAAATCCGTTCTCAAAGTCTCCACACCGGAAAGCTCTCCAATCATGGTATTAATACCGCCTATAATTTCATCGAATTCGTTGCCGCTGTCTTCCCCGTATACATAATCAATTCTGGACTTAAAATCACCGGCAATCACCCTATTAAGTCCTTCTTTAATCTTTCCTACCGGCTTCTGCACCGTCAGATATCTTCGATATGTATCACAGGCCCAAAATATCACCGCAAGAAAAAGCACATTGATAAAAGTTGCAGGTGCCGCCTTATAAAGTCTTGCTGTGGATAAATCCACAAACTGCAAAAACAAAAGAAAATTACAGGTTACAACAAACCCCATTAACACAATAATTACTAAAAAGGTCTTTAATCCCGTGGGTTTAAATCTGTTTTTCATCGAATTACCGCCTTATATCCTAAACCATGAACCGTTACGATTTCGAAATCCTCGCATCCCTTAAACTTGTCTCTAAGCTTGGTCATATACACATCTACCACTCTTGGACCTGATGCGGAATCCATATCCCAAAACTCATCCATCAGCGCAGAGCGGGTGAAGGTCTTCTTGGGATAAGACAAAAGCTTGTACAAAATGTTGAACTCTCTTACCGTAAGGTTAATTTCCTCATCCCCCACATACGCACTATGTTCTTCCACATCCAGAACAGTGCTGCCAATTTCCAGCTTACGGTTACTGGCAATCTTCGCCCTGCGTAGAAGCGCGTCAATCCGGAGTAACAGCTCATTCAAATCCACCGGCTTCACCATATAATCATCAATTCCCACACCAAAGCCTTTTCTCTTAGACTCAAAATCCTCTCTGGCAGTCATAAACAGAATGGGGATATTCTGATTCATCTCACGCACAGTTCTGGCAAACTCATAGCCATCAATCTGAGGCATCATAATATCTGAAATAATCATATCAAACAAATTGCCGTACATCTCATTATAAGCATCATTGGCAGAAAGACATCCCACTGCCTCAAAACCATTCCTATTTAAATGGGCACATACTGTCTGATTTAAATCCTTATCATCTTCCACAACCAATATCTTAAACATGACCATACCTCCTTGCATTCTTCCATGCGTATATCATAACATGGATATGTTAAAGTTTTGTTTACTTTTTCTACTTTTTATAAAAATATAGGGCTGCCCACAAATATAACACTCTCGCTCGGGAGGCATTCCTCATGGAAAGCGTTATGTTTGTAGCAGCCCCTACACTAATTATTCGTACTCTTTTATCAATTTAAAAACCGTTCCGTAAAGAAGGAACACTATTTAACTGTTCTCCTCCGGCAAGGTTACTACCGCATATCCGGCATGGACCAGAGCATCCATTAGCTTGTAATCTCCTGCCTGAATCTGCTTTTCCAGATGGGGAAGGGCTGACTTGGGATAAATGCCCAGAAGGGGATGCTCCATATCATCTGCCCAGGCAATAGTAATCTTATGGCGGTGGGAGTAAACATCCAAAAGTCTTCTTACTGCCTCTTTTGTTACAAAAGGCATATCGCAGGCCACTACAAAAAGCGCCTCCTCCTCACAAGCTTTCAGTCCGGAGTATATCTCTCCAATAGGTCCAATCTCCGGCATTTCATCCACTACCATCGGTAAATCCAAGTGCTCGTATGGAGCCGCCTCCTCTACCGACAGATAAATCTTATCAAAGCCCTGAAGAGCCTGTAAGATCCTCTCCGGAAAGCTTCTCCCTTCCATTTCTAAAAACAGCTTTTTCTTCCCATCAATGCGACGGTTTTTACCACCCGTCATAAGGTATCCTGCAATCATGTTAAACCTTAATCCTCGTTTTTTAAATTTTAATAACACATACCTTATATTCGGGGATTCTTGCGTATTTGTCAAGTACTATATACCTATACAAGAAGCTCATAGGTTACGATATCCAGATATCGGCCATGCTTAAAACCTACCTGATGAACTCTTCCGCAATAAGTAAATCCATATTTTTCGTGAAGCTTCACACTAGCTTCATTTTCCCCCGTAATCACAGAAACTACCAGATGCGTTCTCTCATCTTCCTTGGCCAGTTCCAGAATTTCACTCATCAACATTGTAGCAAGTCCCTGCCCTCTGTAGCCTTCTCCTACATAAATTGATAGCTCCGCTGTAGACGCATAGGCCTCCTTGATTCTGTAAGAAGAAAGAGATGCATATCCTACCACCTTACCTTCTATCTCTGCTACAATCAGAGGATGATTATCCACATTATGCTCCTTAAACCAGCCCATACGCTCTTCTAAGGTCTTTGGCTGCATATCAAAGGTTGCCACACCATTTATTACTTCATAATTGTAAATTGCCAAAAGTTCCGGCAAATCTCTTTCTTCTGCCCGACGTATTATCATTTTAATTCTCCCTTATATATTAAAGGGTATAAGGTATTAATAACTTAATAAGACCTTACACCCCTAAGTATTACGAAATCTTTCTCTTTAACTCCTTTACATCTGTTTCTAACATAGAAACTTTAACAGCAAGCATTTCCACCTCATTGTTTGGCTTCATTGCTTCATGCAAATTCCTGGACAAATCTAAATGTCCTTCTGCGATTCTAATAATATTAACTCTCACCTCATTTTCCAGAATGAAGTTAATATTGTTTACTTTCGTCTTCAGTTCCACGATATCAGCTTTCACTTCTACCATGTCAGCCTTCAGCTCTGCCACATCCGCCTTCAGTTCCACGATATCAGCTTTCACTTCTACCATGTCAGCCTTCAGCTCTGCCACATCCGCCTTCAGTTCCACGATATCGGCTTTTACCTCTACCATGTCAGCCTTCAGCTCTGCTAGTTGCGTATTAATCAGCTCAAACTTTGCATCATGTTCATCCAACTTCAAAAGAATCAAGTCCAATTTCTGGCTATCCGTCATGTAAATCACACTCCTTCATAAAGACAATACTATCATAATCTACAAAGGGTGTAAAGCCTTATTAAAATATTAATTTATACTCATTTGTTAAATCTCATGATGATATATAGAGAATAATGCCAGAATAGGCAAAGAACCTAAGAACACTCTTAGAACATATAATATATTAAACCTTGTTTCTAACTTTGTCAACATATTAATAGAGAATACCACCGGTTGGTGGCATTCTCATAATTTTATCCCGCAATGGAATTACCTGTATAAAGCTGATAATACTTCCCCTTTTCTTCCAAAAGCTCTTCATGGGTTCCACGCTCAATAATTCTACCCTGTTCCAAAACCATGATACAGTCTGAATTCCTTACTGTAGATAGTCTGTGGGCAATTACGAAAGTGGTTCTGCCATGCATTAACTTATCCATACCTTCCTGCACGATTCGCTCTGTTCTGGTATCAATGGAAGAAGTTGCTTCATCCAGAATCAGTACCGGAGGATCTGCAATCGCTGCACGGGCAATTGCCAAAAGCTGGCGCTGTCCCTGACTTAAGTTTGCACCATCTCCCACCAGCATGGTGTTGTATCCATCCGGAAGCTTCTTGATAAATCCATCCGCATTGGCAAGTCTTGCTGCTGCCATGACCTCTTCGTCCGTTGCATCCAGCTTACCAAAACGGATATTTTCCATAATGGTTCCTGTAAACAGATGAGTATCCTGTAATACGATACCTAACGAACGACGAAGATCATCCTTCTTAATCTTATTGATATTGATTCCATCATAACGAATCTTACCATCCTGAATATCATAGAATCGGTTAATCAGATTCATAATGGTTGTTTTTCCTGCACCGGTAGATCCTACAAAGGCAATCTTCTGTCCCGGCGTAGCAAAGAGCTTGATATCGTGAAGTACCATTTTCTCGTCCGTATAACCGAAATCCACACCATCAAATACCACATCCCCTAAAAGCTCCACATAATCCACAGTTCCGTCTGCTCTATGAGGGTGTTTCCATGCCCATCGACCGGTACGCTTCTCTGATTCCACCAGCTTACCATTTTCTTCTTTTACATTTACTAAGGTAACGTAGCCATCATCAACTTCCACTTCTTCATCCAGCAACTTAAATACACGCTCCGCACCGGCAAGAGCCATAACGATAGAATTAAACTGCTGGGAAATCTGATTCACCGGCATACTAAAGCTCTTGTTCAAACTTAAGAAGCTGGCAAGACCACCCAAGGTAAATCCACCAATACCGGAAAGTGCCAACGCGCCACCTACAATAGCGCAGACTACATAACTGATATTACCAAGCTGCGCATTAATAGGGCCAAGCAGATTTACAAAAGCATTGGCGCGATAAGCATTTTCCCCTAAATCATCATTAATTTTCTTGAAATGAACGATATTTTTATCCTCATGACAGAATACTTTCACAACCTTCTGTCCACCCATCATCTCTTCAATAAATCCGTTTACCTGTCCCAGCATCTTCTGCTGTACTATAAAATGCTTGCTGCTATTTCCTGCTGCATAGCCTGTAGCAAAGAACATAACCACTATCATCAAAAGGGTTACTCCGGTCAGGGGAAGGCTTAAAGAAACCATACTTAGAAATACGCTGACAATAGTAATAGCACTGTTAATTACCTGCGGAATACTCTGGCTGATCATCTGCCTCAAAGTATCAATATCATTGGTATAAACTGACATAATATCCCCATGGGCATGGGTATCAAAATATTTAATGGGAAGCTTCTCCATATGCTCAAAAAGCTCATTTCGAAGATACATCTGACTTCCCTGAGTAACCGTAACCATCACTCTGGATTGTACATAGCCGGCAGTGATCCCGATAGCGTAAAACACTGCCACCTGACAGATTGCTCCAAAAAGTGGTCCAAAATCCGGATTGTCTGAAACAAGCATGGGTGCAATATAATCATCAATCAAGGTCTGGGTAAATAACATACCTCTGACGTTGGCAAACACACTGATAAAAATACATGCGATAACCACTACATAGTGCCACTTATAAAACCGGAAGACATACTGCATAAGTCGCATAAATAACTTCCCCGGATTTTCTACCTTAGGCTTTGGTCCGCGAGGTCCTGGTCCTGGCATATTAGCATCCCTCCTTTTCATCAAAGTCACCGTCACCGCCGGTTTGTGATTCAAATACTTCACGATAGATTTCATTTGTCTCTAGAAGTCTCTCGTGGGTATCAAAGGCATCTATCTTACCATCATCCATTACAATGATACGGTCCGCATCCTGAATGCTGGAGATTCGCTGGGCAATGATAATCTTGGTAGTACCCGGAATTGCTTCCCTAAATGCCTTACGAATCTTGGCATCTGTAGCAGTATCTACCGCACTGGTACTATCATCCAAAATCAGAATCTTAGGCTTTTTTAAAAGTGCTCTTGCAATACAAAGACGCTGCTTCTGTCCACCGGATACATTAGTACCGCCTTGCTCGATATGAGTCTCATAGCCATCCGGAAAACGACTGATAAATTCATCCGCACAGGCAAGCTGACATGCTCTTCTACACTCCTCTTCCGTGGCATTTTCATCTCCCCAGCGAAGATTCTCATAGATACTTCCTGCAAAGAGCACATTACTCTGCAGAACTACAGAAACCTGATTACGCAACGCTTCCATATCATACTCTTTTACATTTCTGCCACCTACAATTACCTCACCTTTCGTGGTATCGTATAAACGACTGATTAAGTTCACTAAACTGGTCTTACCACTACCGGTGCCTCCTAGGATACCAATGGTCTCACCGGATTTAATCTCTAAATCAATATCCTTTAAAATCGGCTCCTCCGCACCTTCCTTATATGCAAACTCCACATTCTTAAATACGATGCTTCCGTCTGCCACTTCCATAACCGGCTTCTCAGGATTTACCAAATCACTTTCCTCGGTAAGTACCTCATAAATACGATTCACACTTGCAGTACTCATGGAGAGCATCACAAAAATCATGGAAAGCATCATCAGATTCATAAGTATGTTCATACAGTAAGCAAGAAGACTCATCAGCTCTCCTGTTGAAAGCTCTCCACCCACAATCATCTTAGCTCCCAGCCAGCTGATTAAGATAATACAGGTATAGACGGTGAGTTGCATCACAGGCTGATTGATAATCACATTCTTTTCTGCCTTGGTAAAAATGTCACGAATGGCCTTACTTGCTTTATGGAACTTCTTGGTTTCTTCCTCCTCGCGCACATAAGCTTTTACCACACGAATAGCGGAAACATTTTCCTGCACGGATGCATTGAGTGCATCATACTTTGGAAAGGCTTCCTTAAAGGTTGCTGTAGCTCTTCGGATAATAAAGAACAGTACTATGGCAAGAAGTATTACTGCCACAAGATATACCATGGAAATTTTCGCATTAATGGAAAATGCCATTACTAGTGCACAAACCAAACTGGCAGGTGCTCTCATCGCCATACGAAGACACATCTGAAAGGAGTTCTGCACATTGGTTACATCCGTAGTCAGTCTGGTAACCAGACCGGCAGTACTGAATCTGTCAATGTTAGAGAAGGAAAAGGTCTGAATATGATTAAACATACTCTCTCGAAGATTCCGGGCAAGTCCGGTAGATGCCTTGGCACCAAATACACCTCCTGCAATACCTCCAAACAGTCCGACGCCTGCTACTACAATCATTAGCAGACCAACTATAAAAATGTGCTGCATATTCCCAGCCTCTACACCGTCATCAATAATAGATGACATGAGATAAGGGATCAAAGTTTCACAAAAAACTTCTAACAGCATAAATAACGGCGTTAACACTGCAGCCACTTTAAACTCTTTTACTTCATGTAAAATTCTCTTTATCTGCTCCATGTCTACCTCCTTTTTGTCTTTAATCACATTGTAACACGGTCAAATCAGATATCAATAAGTTCACAGAACTTTAACAATTTAACTCTTCCTTTTTCATATTCCTAAATTCGAAAGCCACCATAATAATCGCCGCAACACCTGCCATGCAGTCTGCAATGGGACCTGCCACAAGAATTCCATCGATGCCCCAAAGGGTGGGTAGAAATAGAATCAACGGCAGCAGGAAAATAATCTGTCTTGTCATGGACAGAAAGACTCCCTTAATCGCCTTACCAATGGAAGTAAAAAAGGTGGACGTAATGGGTTGCATAAAGTTCAGCCAGGTAAAGAACAACATCACACGAAAAGTCTTTACACCAAATTCAAAATATTCCGCCGTTCCCTCTCCAAAAAGAGAAAGGAGCTGTCTGGGCATCGTTTGGAACAGGATAAAGGAACATATGGAAATAGCACCTCCCGCCATAGCCGCAAGACGATACGCTTCTCTTACACGCTTATAGTTCTTAGCTCCATAGTTAAAGCTCTCCACCGGCTGGCTTCCCTGTGCAATACCGATGATAACAGAAAAGAATATCTGGTTTACCTTCATGACAATGCCGGTGCAGGCAATGGGAATAGACTCTCCGTATGCAGAAAGTGCACCATAATGCTTTAAAGAATTATTCAACACAATCTGCACAAGCATCATCGCCAGCTGATTAAAGAAGGAGCCCATACCGATTGCCATAATATCCTTCAAATATGTAAAACTCGGAAGAAAATGCTTCTTTTCCAGCTTCACTGTTTTGTAGTGGAATAAGTAACGAATCACAATGCACGCAGATACAAACTGACCGATAATGGTAGCCAGTGCGGCTCCCTCCATGCCCCATTTAAATACCAGCACAAAAAGAGCATCTAACACAACATTAATAACCGCACCTGTCAGATTGGAAATCATGGTCATCTTAGGGCTTCCGTCTGCACGCATCAAATGCCCGCCACAGGTTCCAAGAAGCAGGAACGGAAATCCTATGGCTGTGATTCTCACATACGGCTCTGCATATGGCATGACATCCGCCGGAGACCCAAACAAAATAAGTAAAGGCTCCAAAAATACCTGTGCCACAATCATCAACGCAGTACCACTGATTATCAGCATGGCAGCTGCATTTCCCACAAAATACGGTGCCGCCTCCCGATTTCCTCTTCCCAGATTCAGGTTAAAGCAGGATGCTCCACCGATTCCGAATAACAAGGCTAACGCCAGGCATGAAGTGGTAAAAGGAAAGGCAATATTGGTTGCCGCATTTCCAAGGGTTCCCACCGCATGGCCGATAAACAACTGATCTACAATATTATATAGCGCACCTACCAACATTGCTACAATACTGGGAATAGCAAACTTCACCATCAGTTTCCCGACGGGTGCACTTCCTAAAGGATTATTTTTTTCTTCACTCATATCCTCTCTCCTCTTCATCGTCATTTAAGCGTAACTTTTATTATATCTTGCAGATATCATTTTGACAAGCACTCCTGTTCTATGTTACGATGACAGATAGCACATTTTATGAAAGGATTTTTACATATGACATTAAAACAATTATTTGCTCCATCGGATATGACAGAAGGTACACCATGGGAAAAGATTCTCATCTTTGCGATTCCCATGATTATCGGAAATATTGCCCAACAGCTCTACAGTACAGTAGACAGTGTTGTTGTAGGTAAATATGTTGGTGATAATGCTCTTGCGGCAGTAGGTTCCGCTGGTCCCATCTTCAACCTTTTGCTGGTTCTTTTTATCGGTATTTCCACCGGTGCCAGTGTAATGGTTGCACAGTATTTCGGTGCAAAAAAGCGCGAAGATTTATCCAGAACCATTGGTAACTGTATCACCTTAACCGGTATTGCATCCATTATTATTATGATTCTGGGTGCATTGTTTTCCCGTCCTCTACTGGAGCTGTTGGATACCCCTGCCAGCATCATCGACTGGTGTACCTCCTACCTGTTCATCCTCAGTGTGGGAATTGCAGGTTGTGCATACTACAATATTTTATGTGGTGTGCTCCGCGGTCTGGGAGACTCCGTTTCTGCTTTGATATATCTCTTGGTGGCAACTGTTATCAACATTGTCTTAGACCTTTTGTTTGTAGCTAAGTTTAACATGGGAGTCAGCGGTGTTGCCATTGCAACAGTGATTGCCCAAGCGGTATCCGCAGTTCTATGCCTCATAAAGCTTCGAAAAATGGCTACCACCTTTGATTTAGAGCTTCATTACTTAAAGCCTACCGCAGAGCACAGCGGCAACATTATCCGCCTTGGTCTTCCCTCCGGACTCACTCAGGCAATGCTTTCCTTAGCAATGATTGTTGTTCAGTCCCTGACCAACAGCTTCGGCGAAATGGTTATTGCAGCCAACGTAATCATTATGCGTGTGGATGGTTTTGCCATGATGCCGAATCTCTCTTTCGGTACTGCAATGACTACCTTCGCCGGTCAGAATGTGGGTGCTAAGAAATTTGACCGTGTGGAAAAAGGAAGCAAGCAAGGAACCATACTGGCAGTAACCTTTGCTACCACCATCACTGCTATTATATTAATTTTCGGAAAATATTTGATGGGAATCTTTACAGATACTGCTGAGCTTGTAGATTTAAGTAGTAGAATGATGCGCATTCTTGCAGCAGGATATATCGCCATGGCAGTGACACAGTCACTCTCCGGCGTAATGCGCGGTGCCGGAGATACCATGACACCGATGTGGATTTCCCTTGCAACCACCATTGCAATCCGTGTTCCTTTAGCATACACCATTGCATACCTTACCAGAACACCTGAAAATCCTACAGGTTCTTACCTGTGCTTATTTATCTCTCTCCTGACCTCATGGGTAATGGGTGCGATCATCACCTCTATCTGCTACCTGAAGGGTAATTGGAAAAAGAAAGCCCTTTCGTAATTATTCAGTACCCTCATAATTACGAGGCAAAAATCCATTTAAAAATTGCTTCGCAATAGGATTTTTGCTCACTCGAATCATTTTCGTACGGTCTCAGCAGCAAGTGCTTCGACCTGTGCTGAGTGATTACGCGCTTTCCAGAGAAAAGGCAACATAACCAGAAGCGTAATGGCCTCCGCTGCCGGAAAGGCAAGCCACACGCCGGTCATTCCCAGTATGGTGGCTAACGCAACAGCGCAAAGCGCAATCGCCACAAAGCCTCTGGAAATAGAGGAAACAAGCGCTCCTACCGCAGCTTCCGTGGCACTTAAGTATCCGGTACCTACAATATTGATACCGGCAAAAAGAAAACCAATAAAGTAAATTTGAAGTCCGTCTACTGCGTAGGCGGACATTTCTTTATTCCCTTCACTGTTAAACACCGCTACAATTTCCTCCGGTATCAGGTTAGAGATTCCATTCATCATAATTGCAAAAGCAAATGCAGTAATAAGCGACAATTTTAGGAGCTTCTTCATGGAAGCCCTATCACCTTTTCCGTAGCTTTCGCTTAAGAGTGGCTGTACTCCCTGGGTAATACCATTAAATATTGCAATACACACCAGCGCAATATTTGCCACAATTCCATAGGCCGCCACACCCACATTTCCTGCAATTTTCAGGAGAATAATGTTAAATACCAGCGTAGTTACTCCGGAGGCCATCTCTCCCACAAAAGCAGACACTCCCAATGCGCAGGATTTTATAAGCCGCACCACTGAAATGCTCCTTACCCGAAACTTCACCGTGCTTTTCTTAGAGAAAAAGTGCAAACTGCTGATCAGCATTCCTACCACCGGCGAAAAAGCCGTAGCAAGTGCTGCACCTGCCATGCCCATTCCCAGCGGGAACATAAACACATAGTCCATTATGATGTTAAATATGCTACTGGAAAAGGTAGCTACCATAGCCAGCGTAGGATTATCATCATTTCTCACAAAGGCACTGAACACATAATTTAACATAAAGAAAGGTGTGAAAAGCAGGAATATCCTGGTATAGGGAGTTCCAACTCCGATAATTACCTCATCCCCGCCCAGGAATGCTAATATCTTATCCGGCATAAAAATTCCTGCCGCAACAAACAATACACTGATTAAAAGGCAAAAATATACTCCATTGGAAAAATACAGATCTGCCTCCCCATCCTTTCTGGCACGCAGCACCTTAAAACGGGTAGCACTACCCAAACCAATCATGGCACCGATAGCAAATATCAGACTATATATGGGCAATACCAGATTCAAGGCAGCGATGCCATTCGCACCTGCTGCCCTTGCAATGAAAAAGGTATCTGCCAGAATATATGCACTGTTTCCCAGCATTCCTAAAATGTTCTGAGATACATATCTTACAAAACGTTTCTCCATGAATCCTACTTACTCCTTACTTCTACCAGCTCCGCACCTTGATATACCAGTGTCAGATCAATATCTTTCTTTCCTTCCAGAAGGTACTGTAGGAAAATCCGGTCCCCTTCCCAAAGGCTTAATTCCATAATATCCTTCTTGGGAATCCACTTCAGCATTCCCTCACTACAGTCAAAGTCTACCTCTCCCGTAAACCCTGTAGCCGTGTACAGATACATCTCCTCATCACACCATTTATCCGACTGAAAATGTACTACACCATGGTATGTATAATCCGTAAGCACAAGACACGTCTCTTCCTGTACCTCCCGCACCACGCATCTATCTGGAGTCTCGCCATCCTCCAGCTTTCCGCCTACGCCAATCCACTTACCTTCGTTGGGGTCATTCTCCTTTTTGTTGCGGTACAGCATCAGATAGTTCTCATCCTTCTCAATGTAGCAAAGGGTGCAATATTTCACTTTATCCCCCATAAGAGCTTCTAAGGATTCCCTAAACAGCGGCGCCACCCAGCGGTACTGTCCATCATCCTCATACATGCGGTACTCTCCCTCCGCCATCATGATTAAATAAAGCAATATATCATACCAATAGATACGGCGCAACTGATTTTCCGAAAGCTCTTCGATACCAAAGCCACTTAAAAAGTCTTCATTACGGGTATGTCTGCGGAAACGGTCCTCCATCAAAGGATCACCCCACAGGGCACGTTCCCAATCAATAAAGCCAACCACATTTGAGCCCTTTACAAAGATATTCCCCTCCCAAAGGTCGTAATGCACCATAGACGGCACTTCCACTACCGAGAAAATCTCCTTATCTTTTTCCAGCATTTCTAACAGTTTTTCCCCTTTCAGGAAAAAGAATACATTCTTCCGCTCTGCATCAGAAATTGCATTACACAGCATATACCGCAAAAGATCATACTGACCGTCAAAACGATGCTCCGTATCTCCCAGAAGACCGAACTTCTCACCCTTAGTATCTGCAATCTGCTTAACCAACTGTCCAATCTGCATGTTGATATCTCTGCGCTGCGCCTCGGTATACTCCTTCTGATTGAAGAAATAATTATCCCCTTCCAGCATCTCCATGAAAAAGTAGCTGCCACTGCAGACCTCCCGGGTGATATCATAATAATCCACTGCCGGCACGCCGGTAGCAATCTTTCCCTTCAGCATCTTCATGGCACAGGTTTCCGCATCCATCATATTGATTTCATTGGACATATATCCACTCTTGTCCCCGGCACCAATCTTTAATATTTTCTTTTCTCCATCAGAAAGCGTGATGGCATAGGCTACATTACACAGCCCTTCCGTCAGCTCCTTACATTCCATCATTGTAAGCCCCGGATAGGCACGCTCTGCCATCCGGCGGATAGTTTCTTCCGATTGTTTATTCTTGGTGATTCCCATGACAGCCTCCTACAAAATGCTTCCGCCTCAACCAGTCCGCCAATAGCTCCGGCCACTGGCACACTCCCGGAATATCTTTAGCCTCACGGATACTTTTACCATGACCTCCCTCCGGGAACAGATGGCACTCATAGTCCACACCATGAGCCTGCATGGCATTTACAAAGCTGAGGCAACAGCCAACATTCACTCTGGCATCATCTACGCAGTGCCAGATAAAGGTAGGTGGCATATCCTCCCGCACCTTTCGGTCCGGGCTATTGGCATTAATGTACTCTTCCCTTTCTTCCTCCGGAACAATATCCTCAAAGTTCTTCGTATCCACTTCCGTGAAATACTTCGGATCCACACTCATGGCTCCATAGCAGAACACTGCAAAATCCGGCTTGGCTGCGAGCTTGTCCACCTCATCCTTGGGCTCATGTTCCGGTTCATCATAGGTAAGCGTTGTCAGGCTGGCATTTCCCGCTCCCGCAGAAAAGCCCATGACTCCCAGACAACCATCCTTAATCTTAAACTCTGCCATCTTACTTCTCACCTGCTTCATGGCACGCTTACCATCCACTACCCCCAGGTGTGGGTCATAGGGTATCACTCGGTAATTCACAATAAAAGCATGCATTCCAAGGGAATTCACATACTCTGCAACCGGCCCTGCCTCCTTCTCCGCACGATGCACATAACCTCCACCGGGGAAAATCATGATGCAGCCATGCTCCTGTCCATCCTCAATTAAATACGGTGTTATCGTGCAGGAATCCTCGTTTACTCCCGTATGTAATTCTTCCTCGTAAAAGGGAATCTGTCCCTTTTCCCACAAGTCAATATTCTTCATGCCACCAAGCGTTCCTTCCGTTTTAATCCTCTGTCTCCTCATCCACAAAACCAAATGCTATAGCCTCACGAGGTTCTAAAATAGCCCCTAATGCAATCAGTTCCCTTATCTCCTCCACAGTTCTCCCGGTATGCTTTGCAAACAACTCAATTATTTTCTCCATTGTTGAAAGAACTTCCGGTCCCAACTCTGCATAAGGTTTCGCATAGAAATGTCCAAGAGATAGTTGTGTGCCCCTATAAGCGCGACGCATATTTTTCTCTCCTGCTGCCAAAATCAATGCTGCAATTCCCGATACCTTCTCTACAGCAATGGTACTCACTTGATTTGAAATAAAACAAAGGGTATCATAGATTGCCATACCGGCAGTAACACTGCCTCCGTCACAATTTATGTACAGTTTCATAGGACGTTGCGGATCCTGCTCCTTAAAAGCAAGAACCTTAAATATCAACGCACTGGCCCCCTTGTCATCAATCTCACCGGATAGCACAAAAACGCCATTCTGAAAATCCTCTTTGTCCTTTATGGAAATTCGCTCTTCATACAAATAGCTACTGCCCTCGTATCTGTTGTCGTACAGCCCGCCGACTCCGTCGCGATTCGACATCTCCGTATCCTCCCTCTTTTCATTGCTGACATAATAATTATTGCTCATTTTGGAGCGTCAGCTCTTCTTTTCCGACCATTAAAAGTTTTTTGCAACTTCCGTCGGGGACAACAGCTCTATTTTTTCCGACTAACAGCATATTTTCATCGCTCCGGTCGGAAATACACTGAATTGCGTCCATCTTCAATACTTTAAAGCTCGCTCCTCAAATCAAGAAACCACATTTCCACCTCCAAAATCCAGCCGCCTTGCACTTTAGATTTTGTCAGTATCATGCTGGGAAAAGTAAATTCCTGCTTCGCTGTCGCTTCCTTTTCTCTTGAGCGCGATAGATTGGAATTTATCTAATAATCATTTCTGCAATTTCAGGAATCGATATGCCAGTGGTACTGATAACACTTTCCTGGTTCATAAATTGAGGTAATGATTTTAGGCTGACTTTCAGCCATTCATCGGTTCGCCATTCACACTTGTCATCCTTTTTCCATCGTCTGATTAGTTCTTCTTTATCGCACATCAGAGTAACGTATTTAATCTCCAGTTCCATAGAAGAAATCCCGTCAATAATGCTTTGACGTACCCATTCATCATCCATCAGCCAAACGAGTACAATCATTTGACAGAAGGAACATTTTCGATAATTGCTAATCATGTGTAGGATATTATCAATCGCCATGGTTTTGGTTTCACGATTACCTACAAAAGGATGAAGGTCCAGACACCAATCGCCATCAATGAAAGCGGTTCCTGCGTTGGTATCTGCGATGTATTTTCCAACTGAAGTTTTTCCTACCCCCATGGGGCCGTTAAGAATAATCACTTTCATTTACAGACCTCCTATCGTCAAATTCAAATTTAGTTTATTCTTATCTTTTTATAGATTTCTTCTATTTCGCAATTTGCCCCTTCAAATTTAGGCCACGCATCCACATTATCATTGCTTCTTCTCGGAATTTCTCCGTTTACTATCTTACAAAATATACAATCCATTTACAATTCACCTCCACAACTTCAACTTTGCCAGTCTAACAAACTAAAACTCTCTATCTAAAACAATTCTTTAATAATCATATCTGCACATTCAACTGCACTATACAAACTGGTATCTACCCTCAACCTATACGCTATATCTTTTGCCATCAGTTCATGTTGTTCATCCGATTGACTTTCGTATCTATCTCCACGAATAATATTTCTTTTCCTGCATATATCCAGCGGACAATACACTTCAACCAAATCAAGTGGATTACCCTTCAGTATTTCCAACAACTGCTGATAATGGGGAGTTATCTCCTCCCTCTCAACTAATATTCCATCAATAAGCACATTTTTACCCATATCTGAATAAAGTTTTGCAGTATGGTACATCATAATAATTACCTCGCTAAGATATTTCCAATAGTTTTCACGTAAATATTTTTCTCCAACCATTTCTTGAAACAAATCATTAGCAACAACATAAAAAAATATGTCATCACGCTCCTGAATAGCTTCGACTATTGATGTTTTCCCTGCACTTGTTACTCCATTCAAGAAAAGAATTCGTCCTTTTTCCACTTTTGTCTCCTCTTTGTCAATTTAACTTCCCAAATCTCCACAAGTTGAAATTTGGTTTTCTACCACTTTATAAAACAATTTTATAAATATCGGCTTCTTCGCCTTGAAATTCAAAGCTACGTACATATTTACCACCATTTTTAACAATTGTTTTTACGGATGGTTCATTATCCCTCTCAACAGATAGTTGCACTTCCTGCATTCCCACCTGCTTTACGAATCCGTCTTATCCAGCAATTCACTTCCATTAATAACCATCTCATTATTATCAAAATGTTCTTGCCTATAATCCAGTGCCTTTTCCTTTAATTCTAACGTCGGTCTGACTAATGTTAATTTCATTTCTATTTTCCCCCATGCAATTCCTGCTTAGTCCCCTTAACTTAAAACATCTTCTGTAGAAATATTATTATCAGATTTTATTTACTTTACAGTAATTTTAATATAAAATGTACGTGCTGTGTCCCTCCAGTAGGAAGGAGGTGACAATGATGGACTTCACAACTTTTTTACTCTCTGTAGTGGCAGGTGTAGTTGCCTACTACATATGCAAATGGTTAGATGGAGAGGATAATTAACACAGCCTAGCCAAAAAAGAAACCCCAGGACTCGCACTCCTGGGGTTTTATATTTGGTGACAACGGACTTCACAACCTTTGCCTAAGCCCAATATAACACTTCGAATCGACTTTGTAAATAAAATTTTCCAATCTCTTCGAATAGGAATTTCCCCCAAACGCTTACTAAATCCCCTTAACCAAAAACATCTCCATCGGCTGCTCATATCCCGGAACATCAACAACAAATCCACCACAATCCTTATATCCCAGCTTCCTATAGAAATGCTGTGCCTCTTCATCCACTTGTGTAGATGTTAAAAGCATGCCATATCCTTGGGATTTCATATCCTGTTCCCAATGTTCCATCATTTTCTTCCCATAGCCTTTTCCATGATAGTTCCAATCAATAAAAAGCATGGTACAAAACGGTGTGTTATCCCAAAACAAGTTATACCGTAATACTCCGATTGGTCTACCATCCTCTAACAAAACATAGCCTCGATTGTCGCAAACTTTTTTACTAAATTCTTGCTCCGGTAAATGCTTATCAAGACTGTACCAAAATTCTTTATCTTCCTCTTGAACGTATCTGATTTCTACCATCATCTGTACCTCACCGACTTCAAAGTTTTATAAATTCTTCTTATTTCTCTCACACCTGCAAATTTTACTGTTCTACAATCTTATACATTACAGACACACTATCCTTCTCCATTAAAGTGCATTCTTTTGCATGATTCATCTTCTGTCTCCCAGTACACGAGCCATAGCCATTTTTCTAAAATCGACAAAAGTAAGTCCTACTGTTTTTAGAAAGAATTGTTCCATAATTACAAATCCAAGTAAAGCAAGCACAAAACCAATAATCCATTGCCAAACCAGTAAACCACCCGCTTTGTTAATTTGTATTATAATAAAAATTGAATAACCAAACATTAAAACCCCCGTAATCATACCAGGAGTATAAGGTTTCTTTAGCTTATGTATTTTGATACCGGCAACATGAATAATACCTTCAAAAAGTCCAAGTCCCAAAGGTATAAGCACAAGGAAAGTTATATCTTGCAAGATAAAAGGAATAAGCAACATAACTAAAATATATATTGCAACAGGCAGATGCATCCTTGATTCACTTACGTTTATTTCAATTCCAAAACCACCAAAAAACAAATCATAAAAGCCCCCAGGAAACTTTGATTCTTCCCATTCATGCAGAGTATACAATATCATAAATCCAAGTAATGCCTTGCCTGCAAGTGTTAAACTATTCCAAAAGAAAAGACTCACACCAGCTACAATCGCTAAAATGACCGTCATGATTTCAAGATTATAATTGTATATCCATTTTTTCATTTACAGTACCTCCATAAATTCACAGTTTCCTATCCGTTCAAACGCATCACTTACAATTCAAAGTGCTTCACCAGAGCCTCCATCATTTCTTCCCTTGTATCATTCTCAAAATCCGAACGGGTATAAGTGAAAAATCCTGTGTGTGCCCAATCCGTCTCCAGCGGTGGATGATACAATGCCCAAGAATTGAAATTTTCCAACGTTTTCTCCGGGTCTTTACACAATTTGATTTGGTCCATCATAAACTTCTTATCTGGATCCTCACGGTCGAAAAACTTGGTAAAACAAATATCCGGTGGGTCGCAAAGCATTATCGCCACATGGCTGTAATCAGAAATCTCTCTAAGTACGTCCGGTGGAATATTGGTATCAACAATTATCTTTTTTCCGCTTGCTGCTAATTTAAGCAGTTCCAGGATTTCGATTTCAATACACTCCTGCGATACATTATATGTCCAATTATAATGCTCCTCCGGTGTCATACTAAGCCACTCTTCCCAACCACTCATGGTATCAAAATAACATAAGCCCGGCTGCTTCCAGCGAGATAACTTTTCACGAGGAAATACATCATGGTAATTCTCTCCGCATGCAACCATATCAAAACGCTCTGCCAACATCTTCACCATGGTCGATTTCCCCGCATAACTATGACCATTTATAAAATAAACATTTTGCAGATAATGTTTAATAAGATTGTCGCTAATCTGTATTTTCATATCAATAATACCCCAATTCATTATACTTGATTTCTATACATCTTTTTCTGCCTTCCGAATCAAACATAGATGAAGGATGCTCCCCATATCTTGCAACATATAGAGACGGTTTTTGATGGTCATCAATCGTTGCATAGTATTTTTCGGTGCAATCGGGACACTCAAACGGTCCCAAATTACCATAGCGTCCACTGCCTGTAATCAACTCATATTCATTACCGCACTTCATACATTTGAAAATGTAATGATATCCTTTTTCCTTTGTACAGATGTAAATTTTTTCAATATCCATCTTTCTCACACCTCAGCTTCACCGGATTCTAATCTATCTTTTGGGATTGAAACCATTCATAGGGAATAGATTGTTTTTAGCTATTCTTAACCTGAAAATTTGTATTACTCTACTATATTTGCTTAATAGTTGGATTCTTAATAACAACATCCAAATGCGTTCCGCATTTCCAGCCATCTCCAAAGCCAAAATGGCAAGAATCGATTATGCTTTCATCAACACCTATCAAACCTGTTGGTTCCATTTTAGATAACCCTTGACCGAGTTCTACCATTTTACGACACTCGATAGGCAAACCAAATAATTTTTCTTTAAATTCAGCAGCCATATTATCGCCATAAATGTCTACAATAACTCCTGCTTTAACTATGAGCGTAATAGGTTCCGAAATAAGTCCAAAATATCCTATAAGCTCACCAAAATGATAAAGTTGTCCCACTGTCATATCTATAACAATTTTTCCATTTGCAGTATCTGTAATGACATCCGATGAGGTTTCTGATGGTGGCAGAAAAGCAATCCCGCCATCAGCAATTATTTCATGTGAACATGTAGTAAAAGAATTCACTCTAAATGATATATCCGTTCCACTTTCGCTCGTCACTGTAACTATCCTATCAGAATTTAGCAAATTCATTTTTTCAATCTTGTTATATACAAGTTCCTTATCTGTTGCAAGTCCTTGTATCAATGATTCCTTAGAAATGTCAAGTCTTACAAATATATATTTTGCCATAATCCAATCTGGTTTTTTAAATGCAGAAAAGTATTCATTGGCACCTGATTTCATATATGTATCGATCGACAATAACACTATAACCAAATCACTACTTTTCATCGACTTGAGCAAGAAAAAAAAATCATCGCTTTTTGTAAAATATTCTATTTGAACTTCATAGATTTTCTCGTCTTTTATTGAGTCCGCAATGTTTTTTTGAATATCATCTACAATAATCAATATTTTAGAAGTTTCAGTAATACCACTCCATTTTTGCAAAAGATTACTAATGCTCACTGTGTTTCACCTCTTAAAATTCAAAGTTAATTGTCTATCCAAACCTCCAAGATTCAGCATTGTGCCCCTTCAACTTTAGATTCATTATAGCGCCATCACATATATTTGACACGGATTCCATTCGTCCCATAAGGTTGGTAATATTTCAAACTCTTTGAACCCAAGGGAAATGTAAAACATATTGGTTTTATCATAATCTGCATATTTACCCATTTGAACAGTCTTCACCTGAATAAATGAGTATCCTTCTTCGCATGCTTTCTTTTTTGCATTTTCAAATAATGCTTTTCCAATTCCGCTTCGATGATATTCTTTCAATACTCCCATTACAGCAAGTTCAACGGTATCTTTTCCTGTTTGTTTCAGATATAAAAAGCCTACCGGTTTATCTCCCTTATATGCACAAAAGAAACTTTTCCCCACACTATCATGTATGTATTCTTCTCTCGCCTCTGGAATTCCAAACCAATCCGCAAGTGCTTCAAGTATATGTCTTGCAATATTCATTTTTTCTAAATCATCGGTTATCTCGATTACTCTCATATCTTAATATCTCTTCCACATCATACTTCTTCGCAGGCAATATCACCGCGCACGCTCCAAGTACCTCTGCAACAATCCGCTTCTCCACGGCTCTGCGGTGCTCGAAATGTGCCACCATGCCCTCAAAATCCGTCAAATCATGCTCCTTGGCATATGGACAGGATTTCAGATACTCCAGCATCAGCTGGTACCAAAGCTGGTTGCCGGCCTGGTCGCAGCGTTCCTCGCAGATGATGCGGACGTTCTCTGCAATATCCTCATTATCCAGATAAAGCATCAGAAACTTCTCCTTATCCACTACCTCAAACAACTCCCGATAAAACGCTACAATCTCATCATCTGTCAGCAAATGGAACAATATCAAATCTTCCACGATATTCTGGAAAAAGGCGCACTCAAACAAATTGCCCTCGCCTTGAAAAGCGCCATGTCTGCGAAGAACAATCTCCTTCAGTTCTTCCAACGAACGTCTCCCATTGTAGATTTCATACTGCTCCAAATCCTTATGAAAGCCCGGATAATCCGTTATAATGCGGGTGTAAGCTACGATATAGTGCTCCCCTTCTACCGCTGTCCACTTCCGGATTTCCTCTTCGATATCCTGATACTTAGATAATACCTCCTGATACTGCGCCTCCGTCATATACGTGCACCATGCCAGCTCCACCGGGGAGATATCCCCTTCCGCGTACCTGCGGTAATCCGGCAAACGCTCCCCCAACCGCTGAATCAGCGTACTCTTACCGCTGCCCTGAATCCCTTCGATAAAAATATTTTTCATTCTACACTCACCTTATAAAACCATAACGCCTCGTCCACACTGTCTTTCTCAAAAGCATAACCGGCTTCGGACAGCACATGTTCCCAGATTGCCACTGCCTTTTCATTGGCTTTCAGCACATGGAAACTGAGCGTTCCATCCACCTGGCGAAGTTGACGCAACAGCACATCTCTACCGATGCCCCTGCCCCGATACTCAGGTCTTACGTACAATTCCTCAATCTCATAGCAATCGCCTTCAGAAGCCGGTGCAGAAAATACCGCCAATCCTGCCGGTTTGTTCTCCACATAAATCAAGCAAGGCTTCTTCTCCACTGCAGAAAAGAATTCATTTCGAACTTTCGGGATATAATCTCCCGCCTCATCTTTCTTATCTGCCAGCCAGGGATTATACAGTGCAAGTTCCGCAATATATTCATTAAAAAGTGTCTGAAACTCCCTCGGCTTATGCTCCGCGGGAATCATACAATATCCATCCTTCTCCCGGGTCGCATTGTCATAGCTCCACTGAGTGGGAAAATTCATCTTCGCAAGGTAAGGAAACTTCTTACTGTAAGCTTCCGCGTCCTCTGCGTTCAAAGTTTCAAAAACTGCTGCCTCCCGGATTTTCCCATGAATTTCATTAAAACTTTCATTTAGCGGATACGCCATCAGTGCATCAGAATATTTTCCACCATGATTCGTGATTCCAAATCGCTCCGTAGTTACAAAACCATGCTTGGGATAATACCCAGGCTCCCCGAAAATCACAATGCCTGCATATCCGGCCTCTTTCGCCAGCCGGATACCTTCCTTCAACAGTGCAGCACCCACTCCGGTATTCTGGGCAGAAGGAGCCACTGCCAAGGGACCAAATGTAACGATATCATGTACTTTATCGGAATCATCTACCCACGCTTTGGAGAAATAGATTCCACCTACAATTTCCCCGTCAATCTCCGCAACCCTGCTGAGCTCCGGCAGATAGTTCTCATCCGACCTTAATTTATGCACTAATAAATGCTCGTCACAGCCCGGCCCGTGCAGATTCCAAAACGCTCTCTGAACCATTAATTCCACAGCATAATAATCTTCTTTTCTTTCTTCTCTGATAATCATAAAACTCTCCTATAGTGCCAGATATGCCTCCGACACCCTCTCATACTCATCCTTATCTGCAATCTTCTCGATGCAGATTTCCTCATCAATCTTCTTACTTCTGAACAGGTAACAGCCTTCATCACTTACGGTATCCTCTACCACAAGTGCTGCTGCCACATAAAACCTATTTTCTACCTGAAACTCATCAATGATGGCAAATTCTCGTTCCTCTCCGCCCATTTCCATTTCAAATGTTTCATACTCCATAAATTCGTTATCCATTTTTCTATCCTCCTAATATTTTTTTCGTTTTGACATTTTCTTTTCCAGCCTTTTTTCCATCAGCTTGCGCCTCTCAGTGGCAAACCGCTCTTCCCGTTGCATCTCCTGATAGGTGTGCCAACGCTTTCTATCTAAGGTACCGTCTTCCAGCGCTGCCAGAATCGCACAGCCGGGCTCTGTCTTATGACCACAGTCAGAGAATCTGCATTGCCTCGCCAGCTCCTCCACATCCTCAAAGGATACCTGCATGCCTTGCTCCGCTTCGCTGACAATAAGCTTACGTATTCCCGGGGTATCGATAATCCGACCGCCGCCTTTTATCACATTACCACCCGGTAACCGGATTACCTTTGGAATCAAAAAACACTGCTTGTATGTAGTGGTGTGTCTTCCCTGAGCATCCGCCTCCCGTATCCCCCCGGTAAGCATCTCCTCCCTGCCAAGAACTGCATTGGCAAAGGATGACTTTCCTACACCGGAGGAACCTAAGAGCACCAACGTTTTTCCGGCTCCCAAATACTTCTCCAGCTTCTCAAAGCCCTCACCTGTCACAGAGCTGACGCAGGCAAAGTCCACTCCAGGAGCCACTCTCATAACCTGCTCCACATAAGTCTCCCGATCTTCACATAGATCTACCTTGGTCAATACAATCACCGGAGTACCACCGCTCTGCCACGCTACAGTCAGGTAACGCTCCAGCTTTGATACATGAAAATCCTTGTTCAGTGACATGGTGATAAATACATAATCAAAATTCGCCGCTAGCGCAAGATCGGGTTGTCCCGGCGTAGCATTTAGTCTCTTAAATACTGACTTTCTGGGAAGTACTTTCAAAATCATACTGTCCCCGGTTGGATTCTCCGCAAGCTCTACTACGTCTCCCACCGTAGGGAATTCCACAATCTCCATCGTATTATAAAATGCTGATGTTTTTAATTTTCCATATAAGTTTTTTTCTTCCATAAGCAGCTCATAACGCTCTCTGTGAACTGCCACAACTGTTGCTGTTTTACATTCCATTTTCTTATCCTCTTTCATTTTCTTCATACATTTTGTTTGTGTGATTACTTAAGAGAGACTCGTAGCATTCAGAACCATTCGCAAAATCAGACTCACAGCATGGCTGCTCGTTGATGCGATATTCGCCAAATACCGGTGCATTCGCACCGTACTGCCCTAAAGACTATGCCGCCGGATATGCAAGCATCTCCGCGCCATCTTCTTTGTGTCAGCACCGGCAAGCCGGTGTTTGGCTCATTATTTACGCACAAAGAAAGCGGTGGTACCACAAATGATACCACCGCAAACAAGCACAAAGATATAAAGAATGTATATAACAACAGCTTCTACTTATCGTTCTTAGAGGTAATCACACATATCGCTACATTTAATTGTCTGTTATTTCTCATCATTGCCATATCACGTTACCTCCTTAAAAAACTTATTCTTTGTACAGAATATCCCTAACAAAGGATTTTGTCAACACTGAAAAATATCTGAAAATACCGCATTAATCTGCTCAATTGAAATAGGCTTTGAAATGTGACCATTCATACCTGCATCAAAGGCATCCCTTTTATCCTTCTGGAACGCATTGGCTGTCATAGCTACAATCGGGATATTCGCCTTTTCCTTATCCGGAAGCGATCTGATGACTCTGGTTGCCTGATATCCGTCCATCAACGGCATCTGGATATCCATAAGAATCAAATCAATGTCTCCGGGCTTTGCATTCTTTACCCGCTCCACGGCGTTTTCTCCATCGCCGCTGACCTCTACCACAAAGCCATGCCCCTCCAGGATTACCTTGGCAATTTCCTGATTCATTTCATTATCCTCTACTACCAAGAGCTTTTTACCCTCAAAGCAATCACATGCATCCTTCTTCTCCTCTTCCACAAAGGCTTCTGCCACCTGAAATGGAATCGAAACGGTAAAAGTAGTTCCTTCTCCCTCTTTGCTTTCTACGATTATCTTTCCCGCCATAACATCCACCAGCTTTTTGGTAATGGCAAGACCCAGACCGGTTCCCTGTACACCGGATTGAGTGGTACTGCGCTCCCTTTCAAACATACCAAACACATTCTTCTGAAAAGCTTCACTCATTCCGATACCGGTATCCTTCACCACTATGGTAAGAGTTACATACCCGTCAATCCCCATCTCAGACTCTTCCACGGTAAACCACACCTTACCACCATCCTTGGTGTACTTCATAGCATTGGACAGAATATTAAAAATGATCTGTCTTGTTCGCAGAATATCAGCCTGCAGGAAATCATACTTCACATTATGCATCTGAGTACTAAAGGTGATGTGCTTCTTATCCATCTCCGGCATAAACATAGCTCTGGTCTCACCAACCAGCTTGGAAATACTGCAGGGGGCAAGCTCCAAATCGATCTTGCCGTTTTCAATTCTCGCCATATCCAGCACATCATTTATCAATCTGAGTAGATGCTTGCTTGCCACATCCATCTTTTCCAAACAATCCTCTACCCGCTGTATATCCTGTATATTCTCCCTCGCAATCTCATTAAATCCGATAATGGCATTCATAGGCGTCCGGATGTCATGGGACATATTAAAAAGGAAAGCGCTCTTTGCCTCATTGGCATTGTTGGCCTCCTCTAAAGCCTGCTGCAGAAGCTGATTATGCTCCGCCTCTCTCTTTGCCTTCTCCTTCTCCATTTTCTCCTTGTCGCGGGAGGTAATAAAGATAAACATACCGATAACCGCAATGGTATAGGCCATGGAAAAATATGGTTTTGTGGGCACCACAGACTGTGCCACACCAAGCAAAAGAGGAGTTACCGTAAAGGATATTACCGACTTACACTTGCTATGGTCACTTTCTGTCTTGGAGCCCAAACACTTCTGTATGGTAAGAAGAATCGCCCACACGAAGTAAAAATAAGCCGCTATAAACTGATACCGGAAAAGCACGCCTCGCACATACTGTCCTTCTCCATCGAAGGAAAAAATCCAGCCATTCCAATAATTTGCAATTAATAAGCACACCAAAATGCTAAGAGGCACGCGTGCAAGCCACAACCTAAGCTTTGTGTTCAAGACATTCATTTTGTGAATCTTCTGAATATATAAAAATCCCAGATATGCAACACCACCGGATAAAAAGAAATATGCGTCCGTAACAAGAGAGAAAAACAACTCTCCCAAACCGATATATCCCAGATAACACATTCCCCAAACAGCGTCCACCAGCGAATAAATCCCGGAAACCAGCGTCAATTTCAAAAACGTCTCATGTCCCTTGGCATAGGTATTCCTTACTCGATGATATATGAATGTCAAAATAATAAAGCAAAATATTGCTACTTCTGAATACAGTATATTAATCATTATCTTTTCTTCCTTGAAATGTCAGACGTCTTTCTGCTTTTTACCAAAACCCTATTCACAATTTTAATACATCACCCAATTTTTTTCCACAAATTTATTGTACTTTTCTTTACCATTTGTTCATTGCATCTTTCGCGAAAGAATGATAACCTATTTACAGTGTTATTTTTCTAGGAGGTACTATATGAGTGAAACAAAGAAAATTCCTCTTCGTGAAGAGGTTCCGGTAGAATATACCTGGGCTTTGGAAGATTTATATGCAACTGACGAAGACTGGAAGAAAGAAATGGATAATTTAAAAGAACTTGTTGGTAAGATTGCTTCTTATAAAGGCAAACTCAACGAAAGTGCAGCTTCTCTTCTTTCTGCATTAAAACTACAGGATGACCTCTCTGTTATGGGCGAAAACTTTGTAAACTACGCTATGCGTAAGTCCGATCAGGATACCAAGAACACCACATATCAGGGCTACAAGGATCAGGCAATGGGGTTATATGCCCGTATTGACAGCACCCTTTCCTTTATGGGACCGGAAATTTTATCCATTCCGGAGGAAGCTTTAGAAGGCTTCTATAGCAGCGAACCACAGCTTTCTATATACAAGAGATATATTAACGACATCCGCCGTAAAAAGGCACATATTCTTTCCAATGAAGAAGAAAGAATCATGGCTGCTGCCAGCGAAATGATGCGTGCTCCCGGGGATATTAACGGTATCTTAAACAACGCAGATATGACCTTCCCGGATATTGAGGACGGTAAGGGTGGTAAGTTACCTGTAACTCATGGAAGCTTTATTCCACACATGCACAATGCTGATGTGAATATTCGCAAGGCTGCTTTCGAATCTCTTTACAGCACCTATGATGCACACAAAAACACCTCGGCTGCGATTCTTTCTTCCCAGATGAAGCAACTCCAGTTTAATGCAGACATGCGCCACTACGGCAATGCTTTAGAGGCGGCTTTGGACGGAACCAACGTGGATACTAAGGTTTATTACAACTTAATCGAAGCGGTACACGAGAACATGGAATCCATGTACAAATATGTACGTCTTCGCAAGAAGCTTCTCGGTGTAGAAGAGCTTCATATGTATGATTTATACACTCCTATCGTTCCAAATGTAGATGCAAAGATTCCTTATGAAGAAGCAAAGGCAAATACCATTGAGGCATGCAAGGTTCTTGGTGATGACTATGTAGCTATCTTAAAGGAAGGCTTTGAAAGTCGCTGGATTGATGTATATGAGAATGTAGGAAAACGCAGCGGTGCTTACTCTGCAGGTGCCAGAAAGCATCCATATGTATTATTAAATCATCAGGATGACTTAAATACAGAGTTTACCCTTGCTCATGAGATGGGTCACGCGCTCCATTCTTATTATTCTAATAAGACTCAGCCGGTTGTGGACTCTGACTATGTAATCTTTGTCGCAGAGGTAGCTTCTACCTGTAATGAAGCACTCCTCATGCAGCACTTACTTGGCAAGACCACGGACAAGATGCAGCGTGCATACCTGATTAACTACTTCCTTGAGCAGTTCAGAACCACCCTGTATCGTCAGACCATGTTTGCTGAGTTTGAGCTGAAGATGAGTGAAATGTGTGCAAGAGGTGAAAGTATCAACGCCCAGTCCGCAAGTAAGGTATATCACGACTTAATCGACCTTTACTTCGGTAAGGACATTGTACATGATGAATACATCGATTTAGAGTGGGCAAGAATCCCTCACTTCTACTACAACTTCTATGTGTATCAGTATGCTACCGGATTCTCCGCAGCGATTGCATTATCACAGAAGATTTTAGAAGAAGGCGAATCCGCAGTGAAAGCTTATAAAGAGAACTTCTTAAGTGCTGGTTGCTCCAAGGACCCTGTATCCATCTTAAAGGATGCCGGCGTAGACATGTCTACCAAGGAGCCTATTAATCAGGCACTGAAGCTGTTTGCAAGCTTAATTGATGAGCTGGAAGAATTAATGGCATAATACCTATCAAACAGGACTGCTACTTTTACGTAGCGGTCCTTTCTATTTGTACTTCAAGAATCCGCTTGTATAACAAAGTTGGCAACTTATACTTCCTAAAACACCATGACCGAAGCATCGAGGGACACATCCCCCTGCTTGGAATGGCTTACGAAAAATGCGTAGAAATCTCCAAAGTCACTTTTTTGTTTCCTTGTGTTCTTTCCACGGCCGAACAAGTGACCAATGTGTCCGCAGCCGGCGGATTCTCTCTGTTGCATTCCACTACCCAACTGCCTATTTTGAGATATCTTACCGGTTTTTAGACTGTCTTAAACTGCTTAAATTTCACAAACTCCCTGAATATGTTGAACGATTATTTCGTGTCTGTCCAAGATTCGAGCAAAATTTCCGGTAATGTTACGCCTACTTTAGAGACACTTCGTATCTCCAATAGTCGAACATTACCGGAAATTTTGTCGAAAGATGGACAGACATGAAAAGCAACATATTCAGGGAATTTGGAAATTTTAACGCAGTTTTGCGTAAGCCGTATAAAACCGGTAAGATATCTCAAAAAAACAGCAGTGGGTACTAGGACAAATATACGAGAATCCGTTCCGTCTGCGAACATATTGTGCCACTTGTACTGCCTTGGAAAAACACAAACAATAAAGAAACAAAAAAGTGACTTTGTGAGATTTAAGCATTTTGAAAATAGTCTTCCAAGCAGGGGGATGTGTCCCTCGATGCTTCGGTCATGATATATAGACCATAAGTTGTCAACCTGATTATGCAAGCGGATTCTTGAAGTACAAAAAAAGGACCGCAACGCCAAAGGTCGCAGCCCTTTTTTCATTATTCAAATTCCTCCAGCTCCATCTCAATCTCCAGCATGCGCTCTAAGATGGTCTCCTGGTTGCGCTCTTCTTCTTCGATTTGTTGGGTAATTTCCATAAGTCTGGTATAGTTGGAGGCAAGAGCCGGGTCCATCTGCTCCATTTTCAGAGCTTCTAATTTAACCTCGCTGTCCTCTAACATTTTCTCGTATTTTGCCTGCTGCTGTTTTAAGCGAGACAGTACCTTACCCGGATTATAGTAGGTCTTCTTGTCGAAGACGTCATCCAAGGTAGGCGCAGCATCTGCTTTCTTTGCCGGCTGGGCAGCTGCTTCTCTGGCAGCCTTCTCTTCCTCTCTGGCAATCTTCTTATCACGTTCTTCCAGATACTCCTCATAGGTGTAAGGATAGAACTCCACACGCTCCTTCTCAAAATCCAGTACACCGGTGGCAATTTCCTTGATAAAGTAACGGTCATGAGATACAAAGAGAACTGTTCCCGGGAAGTTCTGCAGCATCTTCTCTAAAGCTTCCTTACCCACCAAATCCATATGGTTGGTAGGCTCATCCAGAATGAGAAGATTCGGACGCTTCATAAACATCTTACATAATGCCAGACGCACCTTTTCCCCACCGGAAAGCTGTCCTAATTCCTTAAATACTTCTTCTCCTGAGAAGAGGAAATTACCTAATGCATTACGAATCTCCACTTCCTTCCATGTAGGGTACATATCCCATAGGTCGTCAATGACCTGCTTCTTGGGTTCCATACTTTCCGCAACAGCTGCCTGCTGGTCAAAGTAGCCCCACTCTACGCCCTGCCCGAAGGTATAGCTTCCGCCCAATGGATCTATCTCTCCTACGAGGGTTTTTAAAAGTGTGGATTTTCCCTTACCGTTTTCTCCGATAATGGCTACTCGCTCACCTTTTTTCAGGACAAAGGACACTCGGCTAAGCACATCCGTGTAACCAATCTGAAGTCCTCGAAGGTCTAGTACATCAGTATAGCTGGTGATTCGAGGTGTAAACTGTCCCTGAAAAGCCTTGGTATCAAAGCGACGCGGCTTTTCAATCAACACCATATGTTCAATCTGCTTCTGCTTTGATCTGGCCGCAGCTACCTTCGTAGGCGTGTTCTTCCACTGCTCAATCCACTCAGTTAAGCGTTTAATCTCCTTCTGCTGCTCCTCGTAATCCTTTTCCTGCTTGATGGCAGCTTCTTCCTTCAGCGCCATGAACTTGGTGTAATTACCCGGATAACGCTTAATGCGCCCCCATTCAATTTCATAAGTCACATCAATGACACGATCCAAGAACATTCGGTCATGGGATACGATAACCACCGCCTTGTCATAGGCCTTTAAGTAACCCTCCAGCCACTCAATGGTAGGCATATCAAGGTGGTTGGTAGGCTCATCAAGAAGCATGATATCCGGCTTACTGAGAAGAAGCTTGATAAATGCAATCTTGGTCTGTTGTCCTCCGGAAAAAGAGCCCATAGGACGCTGCAAATCCTCCAGTGCAAATCCGAATTTCTGGAACACGGTCTCCATATCCTTTCGGTAAGTATATCCGCCCAGAGCCTCCATCTTATCCTGCAGGTGAGCATACTCTCCCATGACACTCTTATCATGGTTCTCATTCATCAAATCCGTCAGCTCCTGCATACGCTTCTCGCAGGCAAATACAGGTTCAAACACTTTCAGAATCTCATTTTCCACCGTTATCTCCGTATCCTCAAAGCTAATCTGCTTAAGGTAACCGATACGCTGGGTTCCGGCCATACTAATTCCACATTCCTCATCACTGTCCAGATTGTCCATCTTCACCTCTCCCGCAATTAACTTCAGGAGGGTGGTCTTACCACAGCCGTTACGGCCTACTACAGCGATTTTCTCCGTATCCTTTATGTCAAAATTTACATCTTCTAATATTGTCTCTGCCCCGTAACGAACGATGGCATGTCTAATCTGATATCGCATCTTAATCCTCTTTCTCCGAGCTGAGATACGCTATGCGAATCTCGCTCTGATTAACGGTCGTCAAACGACATTCGTGCAAGCACGATGTCATTTTCCTCGTCGTCATAACAAAAAACAAGGTCAAACTGTGACTTCAGAGTCCATTCTGAAAAACGCAGTTCGACCTTATTTTATAATACCTTATACCCCAAATGCAAGAACTATTACCATTCTCTGTAAATATCGTCCTTCAGCTCTGACATTACCAGATAACACTCTTTTCCGTAAAGAAGCTTTGCAGGCACTCTCCAATTTTCTCCATCATAGAATTTATCTGCAACCATCTCTCCGTCCGCATAAAGCTGCTCCACATCACACTCATCGGGAATCTCGATAAAGCCTTCCGGCGTGGATACGATAACCTTCTTCCAAGTACGCTTACGCTCTGATCCGAAGTTTAGCTCTTCTATATAAGTAGGTGTAAATACCTCTTCTACCTCCTCGAAAACTACCTGTGCAGGATGGAACTCCCTGCTGACACTTACCTTTTCGAAGTTTTCACCATTCCAGCTATAGTAAGAAAAATCACCATCCTGAATCGCCTTAATCTCTCCGTCTGCCTCATATAAATCACAAGTCTCACCAAGATACACTTTACCGGATAATTTACGCAGGAATCTTGCCTCCTCTAACGACAAGGTTACCAGCTTTACACTGTCAACATCAACTGCAGAATCCTTACCTACCGTAGCGGTTACAACATCCTTTCCGGCAAACTTGTACTGTGGCAAGATACCTTCCGCGGCAACAAAGAAATAAGTATTACCAGTCTTGCAAAGAGGCTGCGCAGTTGCATACTCTAAATGCATACCGGATAAGTCCATATTAAACGGGAAGAAGAAGCATATCTCCCCCTTTACATCAAAGGCCGGGAACACTACCTTACCGGTATCAATCACTACGTCCTGATGATCGGCAAGCTTACCAAGTCTCTGATAATGATTCACAAAAACAAATCCGCTTTCCCCATTGGTTCTCATGCAATAACGCAGAGTCTCAAAATCCGATGCTTCCGGCACTTCCACTGACATAACGTTCTCCATGGGTGCCAGTACATCCCCAAAATCAGCTACAAATAAATGCAACATATTCATCATTCCATACTGCGCTCTTGCCTCACCATACTGGGTCAGTGCGGTATGGAAATCATAATTCAGTACCGGTAAATCATTGGGATATCCGGTCGCTTTGCTCTCCTGCAAAGTAGACAGCTTACCGATTTTGTTTGTACCACCGTGATACATATAGTATCCCACCAGATTATTACCATCTCCCAGCTTCATAAGGGATAAAGCATATGCATCCATTCCGGATACCACGATTCTGCGGTGGTGTGTGGACTGAAGTCCGCTTCCCAGCTCGCAGGTTGCAAAGGGATACTTCTCATAAGGAATTCTCCAGCCATCATCAGAGGTGGTATCCTGAATAATATCAGTTCCTACCGTAGAATCATTTCTACGGGTATCAAACACATAATGTGCGCAAGGAGGAAGTTTCTTAGTATGCTCCGCCCAAGGCATATCTACATATGCCGCAAATACAGGCACCACATCATCTACCGGGATTCTTGCTCCCACTTCACTGTTCCATCCGGTCACGGTATAAATAGGTGCTTCGTAGCCGATTTCCAGTGCCATCTCCTTCAGTGCAAGTAAGTGCTCTGCATTATCAACCAGCTCATTCTCAAACTGGATACCTACAATATTTCCACCATCTCTAAAGAACAGTCCCTGTACCTGCTCATAAATCTTTTCATACCAGATACGTGCTTTCTCCATATATCCGGGATTGTTGTCACGCAGTTTAAAGTCCTTCTCCATCAGCCAATCCGGGAAACCGCCGTTTCGACACTCTCCGTGAGCCCATGGACCGATACGGATAACCACATCCACACCCGCGCGCTGTGCTTCTAAAATGAATGCCCTGATATCCTTATCGCCGGAGAAATCAAACTCTCCCTCGATTTCCTCATGATATATCCAGAAAAGATAGGTTGCAGCCACCGTTACACCGCCGGCTTTCATCTTACAAAGCTCTTCATACCAGTCTTCCCTATTTAATCTGGAGAAATGAACCTCTCCCATTACACCAATCCAAGGCTTGCCGTTTCTCTCAAAATAAAGGCTGTTTACCTTGATTTCTTCTTTTCCGTTACTTGCTCTTCCCATCTTCAGATGGTCGCGTAAAATCTCACTTTTCTTGTATTCCTGAAACTGATATACCATTTCCATTCTCCCATCAGTGACATACTTACTCGCCTACCAGCACAAAGTCCTTCATCAGAAGATACATTGGTGGCGCATCAATACTGATACCCACTTTCAGATGCCCTGTTTCACATTTTATTCTTTCAATTGTATAAGGCTCCCACTCATGCTCCGTAGGATGAATTACTTCAAAGCACTCTTTTTCGCCGTCCAGCGCAAACAATTTAACATTCACATTGGTAGTGTCTACGCCCTTAATCTGCACCTGCAGACGATACTCTCCCGGTGCCAGCTCTACTTCCTGCTCCAGCAGATACGTAAACTGCTTATTGGCCTCCACACGGATAGCATTTACCGGTGGTGCCGGGAAGGGATCTACAAATTCCGGATAAATCTGAGCCATTACATTTTCTGTGTTCTCACTCATATGCCAGTATAAAAGACCATCCTCCCAATCTGCATTGTGAAGAAAATTCTTCTTACCGGAAACCTGTGCAATAGCTTCCCCATTATCCTTTATCTTTCTGTTAGAAAGAAGCTTCTGCAGTACCTCTTCGCTGTACTGCTCCCTTTCAAAAAGAAAACTCTCAATACTCTGCATTGCCCGGGCATCCTCATCCAACACACCCATATTGGTGTCCCAGCCCTGATGCTCACTCTGTGCCTTACAAATGGGCTCCCAGTAAAATACACCCTGACCCATTTCATTTTCCACACTGGCAACCAGCTGCATCATTAAATCAAGTACAACCTTCTGCCCTGCTTCACTTGCCTCAAATCCCGCAATCTCTACCTGCTTCTTATCCACAAATCCATCCTGGCAAATACGCCATGGATGTGCGGTTTCCACAATCATAATAGGCTTCCCGTACAGCTTAATGAGACGCTCCATGGTTTCCTTCAAATCCTGATAGGTACCATGCCAGAAGGGATAGAAAGAAAGGCCGATAACATCGAACTCTTCCATGCCCTGCTCCAGAGCTTTATCAAACCACTCCTTAAGGAAGAAGAATCTTCCGCCCTGATCCAAATGAATCATGACCTGCATCTCCTCTTTCCCGGCCACAGCTCTGGCTCCCCGGATACCTGCATTAATCAGTTTTACCATTCCTGCATAGTCCGGCAGCTGTCCTTCCGGGAATAAAAGGCCGGAACGAATTTCATTTCCAATCTGTACTACCGACGGGAGAAGTCCCTGCTCCTTTAATGAAAGCAAAGTATCCTTCGTATAATCATAAACCGCCTGCTCCAATTCCGCAAAGCTGTAATCCTTCCATGCCGCCGGCTTTCTCTGCTGGGCCGGATCTGCCCACCAGTCTGAATAATGGAAATCCAGCATGAATTCCATATTATGTTCTTTAATTCTCTTTGCCATGGCGGTGGTATGTGCAAGACTGCAATATCCGCCACTCTCTTCTATATTTGCAGGGGTATGCCAAAGGCGCAGACGAACTGCATTTACCCCGTATTTTTCTAATAAATCAAAGGTCTCCGTAGGAGTCCCGTCCATATCCTTCACTACCATTCCTTTGTCTTCATACTCCGGTAAAAAGGAAATATCAACACCTTTTAAAAATGCTCTACTCATATGACACCTCCGTATTAAACTCGGTTTGTGGATTTGCGGAATAAAATATCATATTCCATCATTGTCCTGCCGGGACAATCTATTCCCTGCAGTTTATTAATCATCAGCTTCCCAATCTCGTTCCCTACACGTATAGCATCAATATTCACCGTGGTGATGGAAGGAGTAAAGCTGTTTAAGCTAGAGCTGTTGTAAAGAGATGCCACCGCAATGTCTTTTGGTATGCGATATCCCTTTTCCTGCAAAGATGACACAATATGAATGCAAATCGTATCGTCACCACAAATGATACACTCCACTTTTTTGGAAATAATGTCCGTAATGATGGCATCCATCAGCTCCATTTTACCACCACCGGTATACACAACCTGATTATTCATGTCCAATCCATTCATCAGAATGGCATTGCTAAAGCCATCATAACGACTACGATTTACATGATAATTCATGTCCTCGATAATAAGTGCAAATTTTTTAAATCCTTTTTTGATCAACAGGTTGGTCATTGTCTCCGCTGCTTCCCCATTATCAATGTCCACCTGCAAAACTTCTTTTTTATTACATACTCCGGTCATAGCCACCGGAACATTCTGTTCTATCAAATAATCTACGGCTATATCATGTTCCAAACTTCTGGTCAGTATTACACCATCCACCTTAGAACGCTCTACCAACTTCTTAATTCCCGAAATATCCGTAGTGGTTGCCGTAGCCAAAACGATATTGTAATCCATCAGATTGGCCACCTCACACATACCGATGAGGCAGCTGTGAAAATAAGGCTTACTGGTAATATATAGATCAGCAGGAAATACCACGCCGATATTACCGGTCCGGGTACAGGTACTGACTGCTTTTTCTTTCTTTCCCGCATTCTCTATAAAAGCAAGGATTTTGGCACGGGTTTCTTCCCCGATTCTACCTTTGCCGGACAAAGCTCTGGACACCGTGCTTTTCGATACATTTAACTCTTTCGCAATCTCATCCAGCGTCATATTACATGTCCCCCTTTCCCACATTCATAATAAGTATATCACCTTATAAAACGGGCTGCCACACAAATGGCAGCCCATGTTTAAAATATTTCTATTAGTTCTTTACATGCTCTGCAGCCTGCTTCTCCATCTCTGCGAGAATATCACGGATGCCTGCACTTTCAAGTGCTGCTCTTAATTCCTCGATAGAAGCATCTACATCATCTACAAGACCGTTTACAAGCGGATCATAATATGTACCGATTGCTGCCTCTACAGCTGCAAACTGAGTACTTACAGAAGTAGAGTCAAAGTTGAAGCTATCGTATGGATGCTCAGCCTTAACGTTGTTGTTCCAAGCGTCAATCATTGCATCATGGGTATCATCAAGAGCAGTTCTGTCTTCAATATACTCGGTTCTCTTGATTTCCGCATTGCACCAACCCCAGTTACAGTTGCTGTCAACACCGAAGTTAGACTCATCGATTACCTTGTACTGATCATCGCCAACTGCTTCCCAATGCTTGCCTTCGATACCGAGCATTGCAAGGTCGAATACTTCAGGATTGGTGTAGAACTCATTAAGTACCATCATAGCACGCTCTTTGTGCTCAGAGTTGATGTTGATAGCAACACCGTTGTTGATGTAAGAGTTAACCTTCTTAGGCTGAGAAGATACAGGGTCACAAATAGTTACGTTCCAATCAGGATTCTCAGCATTTGCCTGCTTAGCATAGTTCTTGCAAGAACCAAGGTTCCAGATCATACCTGCAGTCTTACCGGTTAAGAGACCGGTCTGTCTTTCATCGGTAGAGCTGAGCACATCAGGTGACCAGCAGCCTGCGTCAGCAAGCTCTTTCATCTGCTTGCAGTAATCGGTAAATCCAGGCCAATCAAGGAGATAGTAGAAATCAAGGTCGCTTGCATCCTGAGTATTAAATAATACTAACTCACCACCCTTAGGAGCACCACCGGTAGTAGTCATACCTTCGTTCTGGAAATACTGATACCAAGGACCACCCTGGCTTGCATAGATACCGTTCTCAGCACATGCAAGATAGAATGCCTTTAATTCATCCCAGTTAGTAATCTGAGAGATACCAACCTGCTGCATAATATCGGAACGAACTGCAACAACGTCCTGACCGAACTCATTCTGATAGTTAGGAACCATGTAAATCTGTCCGTCAATCTTAGCCTGATCCCAAGCCATAGAAGGAACTACATCCCAGATATCGGGAGCAAATGTCTGAATAAACTCTTCAGATAATGGCTGGAAACCGCCAAGTGCTACTGTCTGCTCATAATGACCCCAGCTGGAAGCGGTGAAGATTAAATCAAACTGCTCTTCAGAAGAGAAAAGTAAGGAATACTTTGTATCATGCTCACCCCAAGATAAGAAATCTACGCTGATGGTACAGTTTAACTTTTCCTTTAAAATCTCATTAATCTTTCCGTATACTTCATCGAAGTCCGGTGTTCTGTCACCTAATAAGTACATTTTTAACTCTACGTACTCATCTGTAGTTGCTTTCAGGTCTACATCTGTATTGCTTGCGCTACCACCACAAGCGGTAAGTAAGCCTGTTGCCATTGCTGTCGCTAATGCTAACGACACTAACTTTTTCATTCTCTTTTTCATAGAGACCTCCTTTTGAAATAGAAATAACTTCTTGTATGTTTAACTGCCTCTCGCAGTTTGACATCTGATTTATTAACCCTTTACTGCACCGATGGTAATACCCTGTACAAAATATTTCTGTACGAATGGGAATGCAAGAATAATAGGGCCGGTTACTACGATGGTCAGTGCCATCTTAAGTGTCTGGGTAGGTAAGGACAACGCACTTACTACCGAGCTGCTTACGGTTGCATTTGCAATCAGTTTCTTATATGCTTCGATATTGTTTACCTGCTGATACAGGAAGTACTGAAGCGGGTACTTTTCTTCCGAATTAATATAAAGCATTGCGTTATACCAGTCATTCCAATATGCCAATGCGATGAAAAGGCCTACTGTTGCAAGTGCCGGCTTAATCAGCGGCATTACTACCTTAAATAAGGTTCCTACCTCACCGCATCCGTCAATCTTTGCAGCATCAATAAGCGAATCCGGAATAGATGTGATATAACTCTTCATAACCAGCAGATTGTATACTGAGAAGGTTAATGGTAATAACAGTGCCAGATAACTATTCTTTAAGCCTAAGGTTCTGGTATACAGAATAAAAGTCGGTACCAGACCACCGGAGAAAAGCGTTGTAAAGTAGAAGAAGAAGGAAAATCCGTTTCTCCACTCAAAATCCTTTCTTGCCAGTACATATGCGGTCATGGTCTGGATTAACAGACCCAACACCGTACCTACTGCAGTCAGTACAATGGTTGTTGCATAAGCACGAATAATGGTAATCGGCTCTTTAAATACTGTCTTATATGCCTCCAAGGAAAAATCCTGTGGCAATATGGAAAATCCATTTTCAATGATTGCCGATTCCGAAGAAAAAGAACCGGAAAGAATCATGATAAACGGAATCAAACACAATAATGCAATAATCGAACAGAAGGCATATGCTACGATATTTAAGCAGATAACATCTTTACCAGCTTTTACTTTTCCCAAATGATTTTTTTCAGCCATGTCTACACCTCCTAGAACAATGTGTAGTCTTTGTCATAAAGACTTACCAGCTTATTTGCAAGAAGCACGGTGATGAAGCACAGCACTGACTGGAACAGACCGATTGCTGCAGACATACCGAAGTCATTGCTGGAAATCAGCGCTCTGAATGCCAACGTATCAATTACGTCCGTGGCATTATATAAAAGACCGTTGCTACCTACCAGATTGTAGAACATATCAAAGTTGCCCTTGAAAATACCACCGATACTCATTAAGAAGAGAATGATTACGGTTGGCATAATGGAAGGAATGGTTACCTTGAAAATTCTCTGGAACACATTTGCTCCGTCGATGGCTGCCGCCTCGTAAATAGAGGTATCCACACCCATAATCGCCGCCAGATACATAACCGATCCATATCCCACACCCTTCCAGATGTTGAAGAAGAGTAAGATAAACGGCCATGCCGCAGGCTCCTTATAAAAAGCAAATTTCTCAAATCCTAAAGAAACAAGAATTCTGTTGACGAATCCGTAGTCAGAACTGAAAATGTTGAATGCCATAACTCCTACGATAACCCATGAAATAAAGTATGGTAAAAACATCATGGACTGGCTCACCTTGCGGAAACGCTTGTTACGAATCTCTGTCAGGAATACCGCAACCGCAATCTGTGTGGCAGTTCCCACTACAATAAAAAGAATATTGTATAAAACCGTGTTGCGAATAACCAGTGCCGCCTGACCGGATTTAAAGAAGAACTTAAAATTCTCAAATCCGTTCCATGGACTTCCCCAGATACCGCCCTGGTAATTGTATTTCTTAAATGCCATTACCACACCCGTCATAGGGTAATATGCAAAAACCAAGGTATAAATCACTGCCGGTGCCAGCATCAACAGATACACTCTATACTTGTACAGCTTCTTTAAAAAACGTTGAAACTTTGTTTGCTCCTTCATTTTCCTTCCTCCCAATACCTTCGCGCAACTTTTTTTGCGCATATTCTTTGTTTGCGCTATGTTTCTCTCTATGATTTTATTATATTTTTATACAAAACAAAAATCAATCCGCAAGCCTAATAACATTTTTGCACAAAAAACTGTCATTTTTTACAAAATCCTTGCGCAATGCGCAACTTTTGTTCCGCTTTTGTTGCGCTTCATATCTAAAAACTTTATAAACTGCCAATAAAGAAAGGCTTAACTACTAACATAGCTAAGCCTTTGTCTCTGATACAAATTATAATGAATAAATTCTGCTCATCTGATGGGATGCTTCTAATTCAATTGCCTTATTAAAGAAACTCTTGGCAGCCTCTTTATTGCCTTTTCCTAAGTTTCCAAGTCCTATCAGATAATTACAATGTGCTTTGTTTCTGAGGGTATAATCATCCTCAAACACTGTTAAATCCGGCAACGATACCGCAAAATACTCAATCTTCACCTCATCACTTAAATGCTCCTCACCGTACTTTGTAAGTCTGTCAAATCTCTGCTGCGCCTTCTCCTGCTGTCCCAGCTTTTTATGTGCCAGTCCCTGATACATGATCATATCCGCAGGCTGGTCATTGTAGTACATTACCCCGGCAGGTTCATCGGTTCCCAACGTTGCTTTTTCAAAGCAATCCCTTGCGCATTTCTTTTTTCCCAGCGCTTCTTCCACAAGCCCCAAATAATAATAAAGGTGATTGTCCTTGCAACCTTCCAGCTTTCCTTCCCCCAAATTGTGTGGATATACAAAGGCCTCTGTAAGCTTCTCTTTTGCCTCCTCATAGGCTCCGGATGCCATAGCTTGCTTTGCCATTTGAAGCAGCGAAAGCACATACTGTCCGGTCACTTTACCTTCGCCACCTTCCCATGGATGGAAGTGATGCTTCATCATATGCCCGTATGCTTCCTTATACTGTCCTGTCATGTTCAGAAGGGTAATATACTCAATATACAGATCATCACGCTTATCTACCAGCGCAATATGTTTTTCAAACTCTGCAAGTCTCTCTTCGAAGGAATATCCCATCTTTTTTCGGAGCTGATCCAGCTCTAAGAACATTCTCACATCCTCTTCATCCAATGCAAATGCCTTCTCCATAGCCGCAAGTGCCTTCTTTGCATCTTTTTCTTTGTTGTAGTATGCAATGGAAAGATTCCGATAGGTCAACGGATATAAGCCGTCCTGTTCCACAGAACGCTCCCATAGCCGGGTCGCTTGCTTATATTGTCTCTTATCATAATACAGGCACGCAAGATAATAACATGCCTTTGCACTGCTTTCTCCGGTTTCTATTGCAAACTTTAACACTGCAATATCTTCTAATTTATTAGGGAAGCAGTATGCCGGCTCTGCACCTTCGGCTTTCTTAAGAATATCCCTGTAATCAGCCTCCATCTGCGCCTTATAATATGCCATATAGTAATGTAACATGGGATAATCTTCTGAACATTCTCCCAGCACCCAAATAGCCTCTCCGTATGCACCGAATTCTGCATAATCTCTGGCAGTCATCAGATGGTTTTCTTTAAAATCTCGCATTCTTGCTTTCCATATAGTAAGTGCCTCTTCGCCACAGTTCTGTAATATTACCTGCTCATATCCGGACACAAAATCAAAAGGATCCAACTGCAGATTCTCTGCAATCCATGCTTTTGCATCTTCCTCTTTACCCAGCTTGCGGAGGAGGTATGCCTTCAAGCCTCTTGCCTTGATATTGTGTGCATTCTTTACCAACGCCTTCTGTATCAACTCATACGCATGGGCATACTTACCCTGCTTTGTTAAAATCGCTGCCAAATAGTAAAAACTCATTTCCTGCTGCTCACAGCTCCAGGTTGCCTTATAGAAAGCATCATAGCTCTCTTCCATTTTACCTTGATAAAAGAGGCATAAACCAAGCAAGTAATAGCCCTCGCTGGTAAACGGATTGGGATTACGATATGTCTGTCGCTCAAGTGCCTTTTCGAAGTACTTCTGTGCCTCTGTGAAACATCCTCTGCGCATTAGCAGCTCACCATATGCATTATTAATACGGATATCTCCCGGGTCACGTTTTAAGCCTTCCAGATAGTATGGATCCGGCAGGTAGGTTGCGTGACGATACTGTTCAATATGAAGACCGGTAAGATATAATTCTTCATTAGTAGCAATCTCTTCCGGCTCCTTTGCTGCCTTGGCAGGTTCCGGAATCACCGGCTCTTCCCATTTCTCCGGCTGGTAAGACACCAGACATTTGCCGTCTGCCCATACAGAAAGAATGAGCTTATCCTCCTGCAAGTCTCCTTTTTCAATATTCTTTACATAAGTATTGGTAGGTGACAGCTTTTGACTCTCCCTTAGAAGGGTGGTTCCTTCATAAGTCAATGTCACTTCCGCATCCTCATACATACCGGTTGTATATACTTTAACTGTAATGACTTTTCCATCGTATTCCAGCCCTACAGCAGCCTCTTTGGTTGCATTTTTCACCTGCCCCACTGTTTTATAAGGCATGAAATATTGGGTAAAGGTTTTCTCCTCAAAGGGTTTCAGCCATGTAAAGTCCGGCTGATTATCGGTAAACATTCCGGTCATCAGCTCAATGTAAGGTCCATCCTCATCGGTAAGATTGCGGTCCCATGCCTGACCGAAGTCCCCATTTCCCCAAGTCCACTGCTTCTTACCGGGTGATACATGATGGTCCGCTACATGTAAGAGTCCGGCTTTTTTACTATAATCATAACCACCTACAAAATCATACTTGGACTTTTCTGCCATATAAGAGGTAGGCACCGGAATATTCTTATATCTGGAAATATCCACACCAGCACTGTAATCATGCTTATAATATACACCATCCGCAATAGGGAACTTACTTACATCTCTCTTCCCATGATCCATCACTGCATGCACATCCGGTGGGAAGATAGACTGGGTATAATCATTTACTGCTACTGCCGGATTCGCCCACCAAAGGAAGGTCTGGGGCAGACTGGTTCTGTTGTAAAGCTGTCCCATAATCTCAATATAAGCCTTATCCGGATAAAGGGTAAACTTCATGATTCCCTTGGTTCCATACATCTGATCCACATCATGAATCATCACATAACAGCTACCGTCTTCATTTTCTCCTGTGACGAAATCAGTGGGGAAAAATGTAGTCGGTCTATGATGCTGTGGCCAGTTAAACTCAATACCACCGGAAATCCAAGGTCCCGTAAGTCCCACAAGAGCAGGCTTGATCACCTGGTTATAATATACAAAATCGTAATCATTGGTTTTATCATAGGCTCTCTGGATACGGCCTCCCAGTTCGGGAAGTACCATCACTTTGATATAGTCGTTCTCCAAATACACTGCGGTATATTCTTTATCTTTTTTCTCATCACTCATGGATTCTACTGTGGGATAAGGGTACACCTTACCGCAGCTTCCCTGATACACTCTCTTCTCCAAAAACATAGGTGCCTTCTCCGGTGTACCAATCCCATATGTAGGAATCATTACCTTTTCCACCCATACTGCTGCTTTACTCATATGCTCCTCCTTAATCTTTACCACGCCAATACTGCATTTATCATTCGATACAAATACAGTTTTTCCTTTGTATTGGACAACTCATATATAAAATATCACTCCTTTTCCTCAAATACATTAGCTGAGATTGCTAAGATATTTATAAAAATTGCTCTTGCATATTCCTGCAGATTGACGTATTTTATGGGTAACAATGCCTTAACAAGGAGAATTTGATTATGAAATCTTGCGAGGAATTGGTTGCTTCCAGTTCAGAATACTATATATACAGCCCCAGCATGACAGCCCATGATATGTTTTTATATCCCCTCCAGTGCGGGCACTTTGTGTATTTACCGGGATATCACCTGACAAGGGAATCCTTTGATAGCATCCTGCTTGTCTATGTGGAAAAGGGTAATCTAACATTAAATTATAATGAGCAAGTATCCGAAGCCCATGCCGGGGATTTTGTTTTTATTGATTGCTATAAATTGCATGAGTATTATACAGAAGAAGGTTGCCAATGTCTCTGGTGTCACTTTGACGGCATCACCGCCGGAAGCTTTTATCAGAATATTGTTGCCAGACTGGGAAATGTATTTTCCCTTTCGGATTCCTATAAAGTAGTTACAAAAATACAGCTGATTATCGATATCTTTGAAAAAGGACGCACGGTGCGGGAGCCCCTACTTTCTAAATACTTAAACGATATTCTGACTGCATTTTTGCTTTACACACCTGCCACGGATAAGGCGAAGGACTACACGGGCATTGCAGAGAATACCATCACTTATATCAACGAACACTTTGCAGAGGATATCTCCATTGATATGCTGGCGGAGCGTGTCGGGATCAGTCCCTTTCACTTTATTCGTTCTTTCAAAAAGGAGACTGGCTTTACGCCCCACGAATATATCATAAATACCCGTATGAACTCTGCAAGATATCTCTTGAAAAATACAAAACTCCCGATAAAGGACATCTGCTTTCGGACCGGTTTTTCCGGCGAGAGTGTTTTTTGCAGCGCATTTAAGAAAAAACATAATATAACTCCCTCCGAATATCGATGCACAGATACTGAATAGTATCTTCCGACCACTTTTTCTTCATAGGATACCCAACTTGGCTTTTCCCCTATGTTTTGTCCCTTATTATTCTCCCCACATATAAAAAAATCCTCATAGATACCAACTTAATCAATTTCTGGTATCTATAAGGATTTCTCAATGTGCCGGATACTTTTTCACATGCTTCTCCAACATATTCGAGCTTTAGAGTATCTATAGAGAATACTTTCCTCTACAGATACATTCCACTCCACGTAAATAATGATAGTCTTACAAATTATAGATTTCTGTATATTTTTTTGTAAAGTAACGGATTAGCGGCTCAGCGGTGACTTCCTTTCCGCATACTGCAGACAGGGTCTCTAACGGTGTACGTGTACTTCCGAAGCGGTGAATCTTCTCGTTCAGCCACTTAGTGATCTCAAGGATTCTTCCCTGTGCCAAAATCTCATCCACATTACCCAGCTCTGCCTCTACGGTGTCTAGTAGCATACCATCGTAAATGCTTCCCAAAAGATATGAAGGAAAATAACCGAAGGAGCCACCGGACCAATGCATATCCTGCAAAATTCCTTCTGCATCATTTCTTGGAGTAATGTGCAGATACTCTTCCATCTTGGCATTCCAAAGCCCCGGTAATTCCTCCACAGTCACGCCTTCCCGGAAGATGGCTTTTTCAATCTCATAGCGAAGAATTACATGGAAAGCATAGGTCACCTCGTCGGCCTCCGTGCGGATATAGCTGTTTCTTACATGATTGATCTCCCGATAAAACTCCTCCAAGGAAATCTCTTTAAACTGAGGAAGCAGTTCACCCAGCTTATCATAAATAGGAAGCCAGAAATTCTTATTCCTTCCCAGTACATTCTCATAAAAACGTGACTGACTTTCGTGAATGCACATATAATCGCAGCTGCCTGCCACAGTTCCGTCATAGTCCGGGTTCACATTCTGCTCAAAGATGGCATGTCCTCCCTCATGAATTGCCGAAAACATAGCACTGATTGGCGCATCCTCATAGTAATGGTTGGTTACACGCACATCTTTCGATGAGAAATTCAAGGTGAATGGATGTGTGGTGGTTCCTACAGCACCTTTATCCCATGAAAAGCCGATATAATCCAGAAGCATTTTCTGCACCTTCACCTGGGCATCCACGTCAAACTTTCCCTGAAACTTGCTGTCATCGGGCTGCTCACTGGCCAAAATCTTGTCCACCAGCGGTATCAAATCCTTCTTAAGCTCATCAAAAACACGATCAATTACCGAAGAATTCATGCCCTCCTCAAAGGGATCAAGAAGAGCGTCATACAGCTCTCTGCCCGGGTCTGTGTAGCCGGCAATCTCCTTTGTTACCTCAATCAATTTCTCCAAATGTGGAGCGAAAATAGAATAATCCGATGCTTCCTTAGCTTCTTCCCATGCACTTTCTGCTGCAGTTTGAATCTTTACACTCTTTTCAAACACTTCCTTAGGAATACGTTCATTCTTATCAAAATAACGCTTCATTCTTTTTACAACAAACTTCCATTTATCGTCCAGCGCCTCATACTCCTGTGGCGTAGACAGAGTCTCCAAAATATTTTTAAGCTCCTCCGATACGGACATCTGAAAATGCTCCGTGGAAAAATATGCCAGTGCATCTCCAATCTGCTCGTAGCCCTGCTTCGGTGCACAGGTACGCATATCCCAGTACAAAAGCGTGGTCACATGATTAAAACGATTCATTTTCTCTAAATACTGTTGTAACTCTTCCAATGCTTTACTCAATTTCATATCCTCCTGATATCGTGGTCATAATCAGATTATACCTCAGAAACTCATATAATAAAATGAAAATCGGTCACACCGGTGCAATATGGTTTCGTTTCGAAATGGTTCTGTGAAAGAATGATATGTCTTATGAAGACCCTTGAAAAACGTCGGCACTTAGCGAGGTATTTTCGAGCTTAGTACCGCTACGTTTTTCACGGAGTGAGAACGTGTCTGAATAAGACATATCGTTATTGAACAGAACCATTTCGAAACGAAACCACACTGCACCGGTGTGACCGATTTTCTCTAAATTTCGATTAATTCTCGCTCGTAGGGTAAAATCTCCGCCAACATGCCGATTTCCTTCAATGCATCTTCAATTTCATCCAGAATCTCTACACTCTCAGCAGATATTCTGTGGAAGTGATAGCCGGAAGTAACATTCAAAAGCGACGTGGATTTACCTGTTTTTATCTTGTTCATAAAGCCCTGTACCTCCCTGCGGTTTCGCACATTTAAGGGGGCGGTTATTTTGCCGTAGGCACGGTGATTCACCATTACATCCTCCACACAGCCGCCCAAATCCACGATAGCAGTTAGTTCCTCTTCAATCTGCTCATCCGTATGACAGACCTTGATAATCCGGGTAGCATGATTGGGCACACTTAAGACATAACCACGAGGCGTTGCAGCAATGTCGTACCCTTCCGTACGAAGAAGTGCCATATCCTGCACAACCACCTGACGGCTTACTCCTGTCTCTTTACCGATTGCAGTACCGGAAAGCGGCACAGAAGATTGTTTTAACATATTCACTATTTTCTTTCTTCGCTGGGAGCCGCTCATTATCTGTTCCATCCGGAGTTCCTTTCTTTCATACAATTGATTGAACCGAAGCAAAATGCCCCCGACAAGGGCAACTAGGCTTTGCTCCTAAGTCCTTTTTAGGTCATTTTGATACGTGTTACTCTACAACCTTCAAATGCTTTAAGCTGATATCCAAAATCGGTGCAGAATGAGTCAGCGCACCGCTGGATACATAATCCACGCCAAGCTCGGTAATCTTCTGAATATTCTCCTTCGTGATATTGCCGGAGCACTCCGTCTTGGCACGTCCGTCAATAATACGAATAGCTTCTGCCATTACCTCGGTTGTCATATTATCCAGCATGATAATATCTGCACCGGCTTCCACTGCTTCTCTAACCATATCCAGATTCTCAGTCTCTACCTCAATCTTGCGAACAAAGGGCGAATATGCCTTGGCAGCAGCAATTGCTTCCTTTACGCCGCCCGCTGCATCAATATGATTGTCCTTCAAAAGCACCCCATCCGAAAGGTTATAACGATGGTTGGAGCCGCCGCCTACCTTCACTGCATACTTCTCAAAAATACGCATACATGGAGTGGTCTTTCTGGTATCTAAGAGGGTGGTCTTAGTACCTTCTAAAAGCTTGGCAACCTTGCCGGTATAAGTGGCGATACCACTCATTCTCTGCAAATAGTTAAGAGCCGTTCTTTCACCGGAAAGAAGCACGCGGACATCTCCCTCTACAGTTGCAAGATGCTGCCCCTTCTTTACCTCATCGCCATCCTTTACATCAAAAATCACCTTGGTATCAGGGTCTAACATGGTAAATACACGCTCAAAAACCCCAAGTCCCGCAATGATGCCATCCTCCTTACAGATGAGCTGCACCTCACCCTTCTTGTACTCCGGCATCACAGAATTGGTTGTTACATCCTCGCTGTTAATGTCTTCCTCTAAAGCAAGACGAATAAATTTATCTGCTGCAAGCAGCATGGTAATCTGATTCATAATTTTATTCTCTCCATATCTGATTTAATTCGCAATTTTTTCAGCAGCTCTCTTTGCAAATACAAGACTTTCCAGCAAGCTGTTACTTGCCAGACGATTCTTCCCATGTACCCCATTGCAGCTGGTCTCTCCCACTGCATACAGATGCTCCATGGTAGTCTTTGAGTCACTGTCCACATGAATTCCGCCCATAAAATAGTGCTGGGCAGGAACTACGGGAATCGCTTCCTTCAAAATATCATATCCTGCTTTCAGACAGGTATCGTATATATTGGGAAAATGTTTCTTAATCGTTTCCTTGGGAACCTTCTCAAAGGAAAGCCACACATGACTGCTTCCCTCTTTCTCCATCTCCTTGTGAATGGCCTCCGTCACCACATCTCTGGGCAGCAGTTCATCCACAAAACGCTCCCCCTTACCATTTAAAAGGATGGCCCCTTCTCCTCTGGTGGATTCCGAAATCAAAAACCTGCGGCCTTCTTCCTCACTATAGAGACTGGTGGGGTGAATCTGCACATAATCCAGATGTTCTAGTTCAACGCCATGCTTTTTCGCTACCTCCAAGGCATCTCCGGTAAGACTGGCAAAATTAGTGGAATGCTTGTACAGTCCACCGATTCCTCCGGTAGCAAGTACGGTATCCTGAGCATGGATGCAATAGGTAATGGCTTCCCTTTCACTCTCCGCTATGATACCGGCACATTCCCCATTCTCCACAAGGATGTCCGTCATTTTAGTATATTCCATTATTGTCACATTTGACAAGGCTTTTACCTGACGTTGCAGGTTCTCTGTAATCTCTTTGCCCGTAATATCCTTATGAAAACAAATCCTGGGCTTACTATGGGCTCCCTCTTTGGTATATTTTAAACTTCCGTCCTCTTCCTTGGCAAAGCGGACACCATATGCCAGCAAATCATCTATGACCGCACGGCTTGAGCGAATCATAATATCTACACTTTCCCTGCGGTTCTCATAGTGTCCGGCTCTCAAGGTATCTTCAAAAAAGTCATCATAGTCTTCTTCGTCCCGAAGTACACAGATTCCACCCTGGGCCAGCATGGAATCGCATTTACTCATATCCTCTTTGCATATCATCAGGATTTTCTGATTTCTCGGCAAATTCAGTGCTGTGTAAAGACCCGCAACACCCACACCTACAATCACCACATCATAATCAAGATTTTCTATCATATCTATCCTCTCCGGCTATTATTTAGCAAGCTCCAGCATTCTATCCAGAGTTTTTCTCGCCGCAGCAGAATTCTCCGCAACAACGGATGCCTGATTTTCCTCTGTTTTCAGTACATGCAGGATCTTTTCCAGAGTAATCTGCTTCATATCTCCGCACACCGGCTCTGTCTTAGGGAAATAAAAATGCTTATCCGGATTTCTTTTCTCCAGCTCGTAGCGGACACCCATCTCCGTTCCGATAATCCATTCCTTCTTTTCACTTGCAGTGGCATAATCAATAATTCCGGAAGTGGAACCCAAATAATCAGCCATGGCCGTTACTTCCTCACAACATTCGGGATGAACCAAAACCTCTGCTTCCGGGTGTAAAGCCTTTAACTCCCTGATTTCCTCTGCAAGAATATTCTCATGGATGGGACAATATCCCTTCACCAGTATTACATTCTTCTCCGGCACCTGTGCTGCCACGAAACGCCCCAGATTCTTATCCGGAATAAACAGAATGTTTTTATTTGGAAGGTTCTTTACAATCTTCACTGCGTTTGCCGACGTCACACATACATCAGACCAGGACTTAATCTCCGCTGTGGAATTGATATAGCATACCACCGCCAGATCATCATAGGTGCTTCTCGCTGCGTCCACTTCTTCCTTCAGCACCATATGTGCCATAGGACAGTCCGCCTTCAAATCCGGCATCAGCACCTTCTTATTGGGATTTAAGAGACATCCACTCTCTCCCATAAAGGACACGCCGCAATACACGATGATAGGGTTCTCCAGTTTCTCCGCAATCTTACTTAGATAAAAGGAGTCCCCTATGTAATCTGCAATCTCCTGCACCTCCGGCCTCACATAATAATGCGCCAGAATCACAGCCTGCTTGTCCTCTTTTAACTTCTTAATCTCTTCCTGTATTGTCATAATATCCTCTTCTACCTTACATTACGGTTTCTTAACATCTCAAGGAGTATAACACATCTTCTTACACCTGACAAGACACCTGTACAAATTGTTTGTAAACCGAAAAATAACTACCCACATATAGGAATGTACCCGCCGGGGACGAGCTCCCCTACGGTGTTAGACGCTACACATCAGCGTTGGCGTTTAACACCGTAGAGGAGCCCATCCCCGGCGGGTACATTCCCATAGTGGGTAGTCATTTTCGGATGTTATGTTTCCTCATTCGTTTTTGATATTGCCCTCTCGGACATTATTTTCGATAAGTGTCCGGGAGTATTCTCCAATGATTTCAGATCCCAAAGCGGTATTACTGTGCCGTTTTAGCACTTGACTCTTTTTCACGCCATGCTCCCGCCAGTCACTGCCACCATTGGAGTTATTTAGAAGTAGCGGCTGAAAATTGTCCATGGCCTTGGCAAAACGCGCCTCTGGGGATTTTCCTTCCTCAAACTCTTCAAAAAATCCCCGAAGCTCCTGCATCTGATCCGCAGGAAGCATTCCGAAGATACGCTCTGCTGCTTTCTCCTCCCTCTCTTTCTGGGATTCCTGGGCTTTCGGGTCATAGGCATAGGTATCCCCCGCATCAATCTCCACCACATCATGAATCAGTGCCATCATCATGGCCTTTGCCACATCAAATTCTTCATTGGCATATTCCTTAAGAAGGTAAATCATCATGGCCATGTGCCAAGCATGCTCCGCATCATTCTCCCTTCTGCCGTGACCACTGAGGTGGGTCTGGCGCAAAATATTTTTCTCCTTATCTGCCTCTATAATAAATGCCAGCTGCTTTTCAAAACGTTCCCTGTCCATACAAGTTCCTCCGTCTCCACATGCTTCTGATACAAGGATACACGGATTTCTCCGCATTTCACGCTCTCGAAATCCTACAAACATTCGAGATACTCCTTCAGAAGTTTTTCTAAAATCACTTTGTTTCCTGCTACCACATCTGCTATCGGTTCGCCTGCTGCCATACGTCCGTCAAAATAGCACACTTCACCGCCTGCCTCGCGGACAATCAGCATTCCGGCAGCATAGTCCCAGATTTTTAAACATTTTTCAAAATATCCTTCGATTCGCCCACAGGCGACATCCACCAAATCAAGTGCTGCGGAGCCTGTTCTGCGGATATCCACACATTCTGCATAGAGCCTTTCCATGATGGCAAAGTTCTCCTTTGCCAATTCCTTATAATAAGGGGCTGTTCCCACCGTAATCAGACTGTTTGCCATATCCTCTTCTTCACTGACATGAATGGGCTCGTCATTTAAAAAGCTACCCTGTCCTTTCATAGCGTGAAACATTTCCTTGCTATATGGGTTGTAAATAAAACCAAGGTAAGATTCTCCTCCTTTCATAAGAGCAAGAGAAACTGCACTCCGCTTATAATCATGAATCAAATTGGTAGTGCCATCCACCGGATCTAACACCCATACATAATCCTCCGGATTCACTGCGGAATTGTCCAATTCTTCACTCATAAACTGAATCTGAGGATACTCTGCCGTAAGTCTTTCCTGCATAAACTGCTGCACCTGTATATCCACCGCAGTCACAAAATCCGCTCTTCCCTTTGTGATAATCTTGGCCACGGATTCTTTATTTGCAAAAATCTCCGCAGCCTCCACAATAATCTCTTTAACCAGCTCTATATCAATCTGATGATGCATTATCTTACCAGCTCCTTTAACTGTTCTAGGGACATCTCCTGTGTAGGCACAAATTCCTCTGATGCCATGTAGCTATAAATAGCATCAAGGAGTGCTCTTGCCTCCGGGTACTGCTGCAGATTCTGAAGTCCCATAGATGAGAATAACACTTTTCCGCCACCTGCGCTACACTCAAAAAGCTGCGCCAAAGGACGAAGGAAAGCATAACTGTCCATTTCCGTGATGATTGCCTCCATCTGCCGTGGCAAAATCACCGCTCTGGTATTTGCCATAGGCCACCACTGCCAGTTGGTGTGGAATTCCGTAGGGAAATTCTTAAATATCGGATGCGACATATCAATCAGCTGCCCCATACTTCCCCCCTGCATTGCAAAGGTTCCCACCGACCAGAAGTCCGTGGTGAACTGGGTTTTGATGGACTTTGGCAATGCCTCTTTGGTGGCATCCGGTGCTAAAAATACTTTTCCGCCTTCTGAAAGAATGCGGATTGCTTCCTCATCTAAAGTCTTGGTCTCATACACATCCGCCGGACACTTTGGCTCCACCTTCGGATATACCCAGATAGGGTAACTATTCTCCACTCCTGCAAAGGTAACCTGCAAATCCAGTCTGGTGGGCTTCTTTATGACAGATAAATCAAAGGTCACATCACAAACTACGGTCAACTCACCCACCGGACAACTGTACGCCTCCTCGGAAGTAAAGCTCTGACTCGTATTCATCAGCTTAGCCTCCACCTTACCTTGCAAAGTCTGCTTTCCATAGTTTGCCACTACCACAGAAGCCTTCAAAAGCTCAGAGGATTCCCAGGTGTACTTAGGCAGATATACCAGAGGAAGCCGGCCTCTGAAAAAGGCTGCAAAACGCTCCGGCCTTGCAAAATCAAATGGCTTTGGCTCTAAATGAGAATTCATCATCCCCACAAGGGCCGTTCCCTGTCCCGGAAAATCCTGCAGCCCAAGTAGCGAAATGCCGGATAACTGGGGAGTACGAAGTACAGCCTCCACCTCTGCACGATATCCCATAAAGGAAAGCTCTCCCGTAGCCTCCACATAACGCTTCCACACAGGAAGAA
>JAFUKH010000019.1 GCA_017467845.1 Lachnospiraceae bacterium
CCGCTAATTGAGTAGTGGCAATTAGTAATATATAAATCCAATCTTTCAAACACATCTGTTGAAAGGTTTATTAAGGTTACCCTTTTTTAGGAAGCATCTTTTTTAGTAAAATCCCTTGACTTTTAATAGCTAGTCACCTCCTACCTATACAGACGCAAACGAACAATTTATATTTCACTTTATTTAAAATTTTTACAAAATATTGCATCTCATATTTAAATATGATACGATTATCTCGTAATTAAATTTGAGACGCTGCTATAGTGAGGAATGTCTATGTTTATATATGATAACGAATTTGAAAAGAAAGAATTATTGCTTGGCCTGGGAACGACTTCTCCGGAAGATAAGGTGGAGGATAGTCTGACCGAGATTAATCAGATGATAGACTCTCTTGGAATCCGCTTTATCCATGACACCACCGCAGGTGGCGAATCCATTCTAAAGATTCAATTTGATACCAAGAAAATTGAAAAAAATAAAAAACGCGGTGCCGGACGTCCCCGGAACTACCGCACTTCTACTTTTTCTTATGGTGATATCTACAAATGGCGCAGCGAAGGTAAAACAACCAAAGAAATCATTGAAACTCTGCACTGCAGCCGTGCAACCTACTACCGCAGACTAAAAGAGGCCAAGGACTGGAACACTTCTGAAGATACCAGATGGCTTGGATAAAATTAAGGCTCCTCGTTTGAGTCAATGTCATTTAGTTTTGAAAACGCTCTGTTCCCAAACGATATGTCTTATTCAGACACGTTCTCACTCCGTGAAAAACGTAGCAGTACTAAGCTCGAAAATACCTCGCTAAGTGCTGACGTTTTTCAAGGGTCTTCATAAGACATATCATTTGCTCACAAAGCAATTCAAAACTAAATGGCATTATCAAACGAGGAGCCTTTTATAATGCAAATATACTAACGGATTCCGTACTTTTCAATTACATAGTCCATATCCTTATCACCTCTACCAGAAAGGTTAATAAGAATAGAGCCTCTTCCCATCTCCTTAGCAAGCTTAATACCATAAGCTACAGCATGGGAGCTCTCGATAGCAGGAATAATTCCCTCTAATCTGGAAAGGGTGAAGAATGCATCAATTGCTTCTTCGTCGTCGGCAACGCCGTATTTCACTCTTCCAAGGTCATGTAAGAAGGCATGCTCCGGACCGGAAGAAGGATAGTCAAGACCACTTGCTACAGAATAAACCGGAGCAGGTTCACCATTCTCATCTTTCAGCATGATACTGTTAAAGCCGTGCATAATGCCTTCTGTACCATACATTAAGCTTGCTGCATGGTCGCCAAGCTTAGGACCTTTACCTAAAGGCTCAACACCATAAATATCAACAGGATCATTTAAGAAGCCTGAGAAGAAACCTGCTGCATTAGAACCGCCGCCTACACATGCTACGATAGCATCCGGAAGTTCACCGGTCATCTGGGTAAACTGTTCTCTTGCTTCGATACCTACAACGCTCTGGAAGTCACGCACCATCATAGGGAATGGATGAGGGCCAAGTACGGAACCGATACAATAGATACAATCCTTATATTCCTGGCTGTACGCTTTAAATGCCGCATCTACAGCTTCCTTTAAGGTTGCAAGACCTTCAGTAACTTCTACTACATTAGCGCCTAAAATCTTCATTCTGGCTACATTGGGAGCCTGCTTCTTAATATCAACAGAACCCATATAAATATCACACTCTAAACCGAAATATGCAGCAGCTGTTGCAAGTGCTACACCATGCTGACCTGCACCGGTTTCAGCGATAATCTTCTTCTTGCCCATGTACTTAGCAAGAAGAGCTTCACCCATACAGTGATTTAATTTATGTGCACCGGTATGATTTAAATCCTCACGCTTTACATAGAGCTGAACATTACCAAGCTTGTTGGAAAGTCTCTCTAAATGAGAAATTGGGGTAGGTCTTCCCTGAAAATCTCTACGGATACGACGAAGCTCATTGATAAACTTCGCAGACTTACAGATAGTAAAATATGCCTCAGTAATCTCTTCCATCGCATTTTTTAATTCCGGCTCGATATAGCAGCCGCCGTATTTTCCGAAGTAACCATTCGCATCCGGGTAGTTCTTAAAATATGTGTCAAAATCCACACCATTGTATAACATTATGTATTCCTCCTACGCATTTTGTGACATTTCTTTTATCTTCTGAAGTAAGTCCAAATCATCCTGGGTAATCTTAATATTTGCCTGCATTTCTCTGCCCTCGGGAGTAAGTACCTTACATTCTAAGATAGTTCCCTCATGGATGCCTGCCTGAGCCAGAGCAGTAACAAACTGTATGAATTTCGGATGGTTGTTCTTAAACTTATCAAAATCATTCTTTAATCCGATTAATTGCATTGGATTTAGTGCCATTATATTGTCTCCGTCCTAACTTAATTTTGTACGAGAATCAGAGGATTCTCTCTCTTGTTCATCATATCATCCACACCCTTAAAGGTCTTGTAAGCCATATTTCTGACCACCTTTTCACTGTAGAATGCAGTATGTGGTGTAAGAAGTACATTGGGGAAAGAGCGTAAAATCGCCATCTGTCTGTTAGCAATGGCATCTCCCACACGATTAATATAATATAAACCGTCCTCTTTCTCAAGTACATCTAAGGCAACATGCCCTATTTTACCAGATTCAATAGCGTCAATCAAAGCATCCGTATCAATCAGGGTTCCTCTTGCAGTATTAATTAAAATCACACCATCCTTCATCTTAGAAAGGGATTCTTTATTAATCATATGATAATTGTCCGCTGTTGCAGGCGTATGCAGTGTGATAACATCTGACTGGGCATATAACTCTTCTAAAGATACATACGTAGCATATTTTGCCACTTCCTCATTAGGATAGATATCATAGGCAAGCATCTTACACCCAAAGCCGCTTAAGTGCTTAATAACAGTCTTCCCAATCTGACCGGTACCGATAATACCTACGGTACAGTCGCATAAGTCCTTACCGATTTTACCCTTTAAGGTATAATCCTGTACCTTGGAACGCTCCAAAATATGGCAGATATTACGAAGGCACATCAGAATCATCATGATGGCGTAGTCGGCTACTGTTTCCGGGTCATAGCTTACATGGCATACACCTATGCCTATTTCTTTGGCATGCTGTAAATCAATATGATCAAAGCCGATACTACGGGTAGCCACATAGCGCACACCTTGCTCGTAGAATAAATCCAGCATTTCTTTTCCCATATTGGTAGGTGTCATACTGACAGCATCATAGCCGGCTGCCAGATGGACATTTTCCGGACTGGGATATTCCGTTGTATAACCGTACTCCGCATGAAACTCTTCGCACAGAGCTTCAAACATTGCCTTTTCATCAAACTCACGCAGACAGTATGCAAAAATCTTCATACTATTTTCCTCCCAACGATATATTAATTATTCCATTGTTCCTTAATGGATTTATATCCTTTTTGTCTGGCAATTTCTACAAGTCCCAGAGGAGTCATATCAATTACCTGTGTATAGACATGGTCATCTGACACGAAACGTCTCAAATCCTGCAAAATACGTTCATTATCCTCTTTTGATTTCATATTAATAAAATCGATAATAATAATCCCGGTCAGATTACGAAGACGAATCTGCAGGGCGATCTCTTTCGCTGCTTCTTTGTTAATACGGTAAATGGAATCCGAGGACGCAGTCTTTTTATCAAATTTACCGCTGTTAACATCAATCACATTCATGCTTTCCGTCTGTTCAATCACAATGCTGGCACCGCTTGGAAGCCACACATTGCTGGAAAGAGCCTCTTTTACCTTGGTTTCCAGACTATAGAGCTTAGGTAATGGCAGCATTTCATCTTCATAAAACCGAACTGTAGTCTCTGTCTTCAGCTCTTTCAATGCCTCTGTGTCATCCGTAACGATCTCATCATAGGCTGTGGTTCCGAAATATGCCAAGGCCTTAGAATATACCGATGGTGGAGACTGCAAACAGCTAAAGCAGGTCTGATATTTTGCTCGAATGACCAAGTCAATAAACTTACGGTGGGTTTCCTGAAGCAGCTTAATATACTCCTCAGGCCCTATTTCTTCCAGCATTGCCAGTGAAGCGGTGCGTAGCACCAGTCCATAGGCGGGCATATCCGAATTTTGTATCAAAATATCCTCGGAATCAATAATCCCATGTTCTCTCAGAAGTCTCTTCAGCCCTTCCCTGCACTCCTTGGAAAGCTTAGAAGAAATCCCAAGCTTAGGACTACCCAAGGAAAAAGCAAAATAGTCTGTAGATAAATTGATTTTCGTGGTTAGGCCTGCCTGTTTGGTTTTGATCGCATCCCTTTGCACCTGCACCAAAAGCTCATCCTCCTGCAAAATGCGACCATCACCGGGGCGATTTAACAGATAGGCATTCTCTGCTTCTTTTAAGGATAGGAAGCAAAGTTCACCACCTTCAATTTCAACAAAGCATGCTCCGATATTCTTTACGACATTTTTAACTTTTCCGATGTAAACGGCTCCTACCTTACTTAAGCCTTTTTGCTCAAGGACATATAATCCGGTAAGACGATTATCATCTATGAGAGCAGCTATTTTTTTATCAAAGCAGTTAGTAAATAATAATTTTTTCTGGCTCATTTGTTTATTCAATGTCTGTACCAATAGCATCTAAGGGTACAAGACGTCTTCTCTTATTTTTCTTGGCCACATTGGTGTAGGTATCATTACGGTGAATCAGCAGTGCATTTTCCTGTAGAGTTTCACCATGGCCGGCAAGAAATGCCTCAATCACCTGTACGGGCTTGATATTGCCCGCAGAAGAGGCGTCAACCAGCATATAGATACTTTTATCCTCAAAGGCCTTACATTCGTAAATCCCGGGTTTTAAATCGATTTCCAGGGTACTCTTCTTGGTTTCCTTGGTAATCATAATGCTTTCCTGTGCCATAAAGGCAGGAAGTTCACGGATGTAATCAAATCCAGGCTCTCTTCCCTCACGGAAACGTACGGTATAGCTGGCGGCAGCAACAGAAGCCATAGCATTGCCGGCTCCATCCGGAAGCTCCTTCACTGATACTACTTCAATACCATATACAGATGCGTCATTTAATCGCTTCATCATGTCCTGACTGGTGGTTACGCTGTGACATTCAATATCCATATATTCACCGTCACTAGTAAGTCCTACCCCAAGAGGTGCCGCAAAGGACATAATCTGGTGAGGACTAAAGCCCTGGGAATATGCAATATCTATTTCCGCACGGCGGATACATTTCTGGAAAAAGCGCATTACATCCAAATGTCCGATAAATCTGACAGGACCATATTTTTTGAACTTAATTCTTACCTTCAAAACAAATACCTCCTCCAAATCTTGCTGCACCGCAGCCCTGACATTTTAATTTGCAGTTTTCGGAAACGATACCTTCCTGTGCTTTTGCCCATTCACGCTTTAAGAACTCCTTGGTTACACCTGCATCAATGAAATCCCATGGAAGAATCTCTTCTGTATTACGCTCACGGCTTGCATAGAAGGCAATCTCTAAGCCACATTCCTCCATAGCTTCCAGCCATACGTCATTCTTAAAAAACTCACTCCAGGCATCGTAAAAGCATCCCTTCTCATAAACCTTCTGAATCACAGCAGCCAGTCTTCTGTCACCACGAGCAAGAACGCCTTCTAACACGCTGGCATCCGCTTCATGGTAATTATACTTAATATGCTTCTGATTCAGCTGGGAAGCAATGGCACGCTTTGTCTTATATGCTTTATCAAGAAACTCTTCCTTAGTGCACTGGGGTGCCCACTGGAAGGGGGTAAATGGCTTAGGAACAAAGAAAGAGGTACTGGTAACAATCTGTACCTTGCCGTTCTTACGTTCTTCCTTAGGAACTACCTCAAAGAAGGTAGCTGCAATGGCATTGGAAAGCTGCGCAATACCCTCGATATCCTCATCGGTCTCCGTAGGATGTCCCAGCATAAAGTAAAGCTTTACTCTGGTCCAGCCGCCCTTAAATGCCATGGCAGAACCACTTAGAATCTGCTCCTCGGTAAGTCCCTTATTAATAACATCACGGAGTCTCTGGGTACCGGCCTCAGGCGCAAAAGTAAGGCTGGATTTGCGAACATCCTGTACCTTGCTCATAACATCCAAAGAAAAAGCATCAATACGAAGAGAAGGCAGGGAAATGTTAATCTTTTTGTTATTACATTCCTCAATCAGGAAATCAATAAGTTCCGGAAGCTTTGAATAGTCACTGGAGCTTAAGGAGCTTAAGGAAATCTCCTCATGACCGGTGTTCTTCAGCATCTCCACTGCATATTTTTTAAGTACTTCTACATCACGCTCACGAACCGGACGATAAAGCTGACCGGCCTGACAGAAACGACAGCCTCGAATGCAACCTCTCTGAATCTCAAGGACAACTCTGTCCTGGGTACACTTAATATAAGGCACTACCGGCTTCATTGGATAATAGGTGTCTGAAACATTCATCTCCACTTCTTTAAGAACAGTGGCAGGAACGCCCTCTCTATTGGGTGCAAAGGAAGAAATTGTCCCATCTTCATTATATGTTACATCATAAAATCTCGGTACATACATACCCGGAATTTGGGATGCTCTGTATAAGAATTCTTCTCTGGAGAGTCCTTCACTTTTACACTCCTTATAAGTATCTAAAAGTGTTTTATACTGGGTCTCACCCTCGCCGATGTAGAAAATATCAAAAAAGTCCGCAATCGGTTCCGGATTATAGGTACAAGGACCACCACCGATGACGATTGGATAGCTTTCATCACGATCCTTTGCAAGAAGGGGAATCTGTGCCAGATCCAGAACCTGCAAAATATTGGTATAACACATCTCATATTGAATGGTGATACCAAGGAAATCAAAATCCTTAATAGGCTCCTGAGACTCTAACCCAAACAGAGGAATGTTCTCCTCCCTCATAATCTTGTCCAAATCTACCCATGGAGAATATACACGTTCACACCATACGTCCTCCATTTCATTAAACATGCCGTAGAGAATCTGAATTCCTAAATGGGACATTCCAATCTCATATACATCAGGGAAGCACATCGCAAAGCGGACATTTACCTTGTCCTTATCTTTTACTACGGCATTCACTTCATTACCGATATACCTGGCAGGCTTTTCAATTTTCATCAAAATATCATCTGATAAAGCAAGCTTTGTATTCATGAAAACATCCTTCCAAAATACGAAGCTAATCATAATAATTCGCCCTTATTTGAATTATTATGCTCAGCTTCTTTAATGCAAAAGAGTCGCATGTGAGTAACACAAACGACTCTCATAAAGATTATTGTAAAATAAATTTTAGCGATTTGCAAGCTCTGTAGTAATCTCTTCCCAGGTAACGTTCTTTTCCGCCATTAAAACCATCATATGATACAAGAAATCACTGATTTCGTATTTGATTTCGTTTGGATTTGGATTCTTGGCTGCGATAACAATCTCGGTAGCCTCCTCACCTAGCTTCTTTAAAATCTTATCGATACCCTTGTCAAAGAGATAATTGGTATAAGATCCTTCCTTAGGATGAATCTTTCTGTCCTTGATAACATCAAATACAGATTCAAATACCTTTAAAGGATTCTCAGCTTCTTCATAATCCTTCTTCACAATTTCGTTAAAGAAACAGCTATAAGCCCCTGTATGACAAGCAGCACCAACCTGAGAAACCTTAGCTAAAATGGTGTCCTTATCACAATCACAGGTAAGCGACTTCACATACTGAAAATGTCCGCTGGTCTCACCCTTTAACCACTGCTCATTGCGGCTTCTGCTATAATAATTCATCTTACCGGTCTTTAAGGTATCAAGATATGCTCTCTCATTCATATAAGCCATCTGGAGAACTTCTCCGGTCTTATAATCCTGTACAATAACAGGTACCATACCATCAGAGTTCTTCTTAAAGTCCTCCCACTTGTAAGCAGCCTTTAAGGAATTCACTTCCATTCCATTCTGCTCGCAAAGGTCCTTTAATGCACTGATTTCCTTGGCATTGTCGTTCATTGCATTGCCGGTGATGCCACATACATTCTCATAAGAGAGTACTTCCAACAGCTTGTTTAAAGCAATCTGCTGTACACAGACGATAGTCGGCAAATCAGATGGTGCTTCTGCCTTCAAAAGGTGAGGATTCAAAAGAACAAGTCCGCTTGCATAATTTTCGATGCGATCTTTATACTTCTTCATTACCTCATCATCATTGTAGGATACCCAGATTTTCTCTTTACCGAATTTTAAAGATACTTCCTCGGTAATCTCAATATTAGAAAGCTTGCTGTAGTCCAGAACCGCCTTCTTACAACCGGTATAGAGAATCTTCTTTACATCCTCCATACGCTTGATATTACCTGTTCCCATGACATCCAGCTCACAGGTCGCACAAATCTCCTTCATAATATCCAGAGACTGGTCGTGTTCGCTGTCAGTTTCTGACATATCGAAAATCAAAAGTTCATCCGCGTTGTTGTCGCTGTAAAACTTTGCAAGTGCTACAGGATTCTCATTTACAACAGTAGTATCCAGCTGTGATTTCACAGCATTTCCGCGATATAAATAAATACAGGGAATAAATTTCTTCATATACATTTGTAACAAACCTCTTAAGTAAATTATTGCAGATTCTATAAGCTTCCCTTTGTGCTCAGCACATCGGTAATACGCTCATCCATACCGGTAGCCACATCCAAAGCTTTTGCAAAGGCCTTAAACATAGCCTCACTCATGTGATGATTATTGCCCGGGGTAAGCATCTTAATGTGGAGATTCATTCCTGCACTATAAGATACTGCATAGAAGAATTCACGAATCAGCTCCGTATCGAGGTCTCCGATACGCTCTGTAGTAAATTCACAGTCAAACTGCAGATATGGCCTTCCACATAAATCTACGGCGCAAAGTGCAAGGCACTCATCCATAGGGAGTATAAAGTACCCATATCTGCGGATTCCCTTTTTATCTCCCACCGCCTCTTTAATTGCCTGACCAAGCACAATCCCCGCATCTTCCACGGTATGATGTCCGTCAACCTTTAAATCTCCGGTAATCTTACATTTCAGATCAAAAAAACCATGCTTCGCAAAGCCCTCTAACATATGGTCAAAGAAGCCGATACCGGTATCAATTTCGGATTTGCCGGTGCCGTCAATATTTAAGATAATCTGAATGTCAGTCTCTTTCGTTTTACGATTTACCGTTGTACTACGTGCCATAAATTTACCTCATTTCCTTATTCAAAACGAACTGCGATACTGTTAGCGTGAGCGGTTAAGCCTTCACTCTTGGCAAAGGTCTCAATATCTACGTGTACCTTCTCAAGGGCTTCTCTGGAGTAGGAAATAATACTGGTCTTTTTAATAAAGTCATCCACATTTACCGGTGAGAAGAACTTTGCGGTTCCGTTGGTAGGTAAGATGTGGTTTGGTCCTGCAAAATAGTCACCGAGAGGCTCGGAAGAATACTCACCAAGGAAAATTGCGCCGGCATTCTTAATCTTGGTCATGGTATCAAAAGGATTCTTAGTCAGAATCTCTAAGTGCTCAGAAGCGATTTCGTTAGCTGTTTCAATGGCCTGTTCCATGGAATCTGCCACCAAAATATATCCGTAATTCTCTAAAGACTTTTCGATAATCGGCTTTCGGGAAAGCTCTGCAGTAAACTTATCTACCTCCTCAGATACTTTCTTAGCAACCTCCATAGAGGTGGTAATCAAGATTGCACTGGCAAGCTCATCATGCTCCGCCTGAGAAAGTAAATCAGCAGCAATGTATCTTGGATTCGCAGACTCATCTGCAAGAACCAGGATTTCACTGGGACCTGCAATAGAATCAATACTAACATACCCATAAACTGCTTTTTTAGCCAATGCCACGAAAATATTACCCGGTCCGGTGATTTTATCCACCTTAGGAATGGACTCTGTTCCGTAAGCAAGGGCTGCTATCGCCTGCGCTCCGCCAACTTTATAAATGGTATCTACACCTGCGATATCTGCAGCAACTAAGGTTCCCGGATTCACCTTACCGTCAGCTCCCGGTGGAGTGGTCATAACGATTTCCGGAACTCCTGCAACCTTTGCAGGAATCACATTCATCAGTACGCTGGATGGGTAAGCAGCCTTACCGCCCGGTACATATACTCCTGCTCTCTGAATAGGAGTAACCTTCATTCCAAGGATAGTGCCGTCTTCCTTTGCATCAAACCAACTGTTACGAACCTGCTTTGCATGGAAGGCGCGGATATTCTCCGCAGCTCTTTTCATCACTTCTACAAGCTCTGCATCCATCTGGGCATAAGCCTCTGCGATTTCTTCCTTTGTAACCACAATATTCTCGGGAGTAAGAGCAAAACGGTCGAACTTTAAGGTATAGTCAAACACTGCCTTATCCTTATTTACTTTTACATTTTCAATAATATCATTTACTACGGATTCATATTCTGTATAGTTATTGGGACTTCTCTTTAAAAGATCGTCCATAATACTCTCTGTTGTCTCTTTTGTTAATGTTACAATTCTCATCTTAAACACCTTCTTTTAATTTTGCTTTCAGCTTGCTGAGCAAATCCTTGATTCTCTCAGACTGCATCTGCATACTTACCGGATTTACAATCATTCTGGCAGATAAAGGACAAATCTCCTCTAGTACTTCCAGACCATTCTCCTTTAATGTGGAACCGGTCTCTACAATATCTACGATAACATCGGACAGCTCTACAATCGGTCCCAGTTCAACAGAACCATTTAATTTGATAATATCCACTGTCTGAAACTTCTGGTTATAAAAATAATCCTTTGCAATCTTAGGATACTTACTTGCTACACGGATTCTCTCGTGATGCTGTAACAAATCTTTAGCAGAAGCAGGACCACACACACACATGCGACATTTGCCGAAGCCCAGATCCAATACTTCATATACATTACGATTTTCTTCTAAAATGGTATCTTCGCCTACCACACCAATATCCGCCGCGCCGTATTCCACATAGGTAGGAACATCAGGCCCTTTCGATAAGAAGAAACGAAGCTTTAATTCCTCATTTACAAAGATTAATTTTCTGGAATCCTTGTCCTTCATCTCCTCGCAGGTAATCCCGATTTCCTCTAAAAGTTCTAAGGTTCTCTTAGCTAATCTTCCCTTGCCCAGGGCAAAGGTTAAATATCTATCTTCACTCATTTATTACTCCTCCGATGGTCTAACCATTCACTTCCGGTGAAAGGCAGACTGCGCTTCCCTTTGAACGCTTTTCGATTGCTTCCGAAAGCTTCTCAGCATAATTATCTTTATTATAATAGATAGTTTCTACCTTGGTTTGACATTCAAAACACACCTTCTGGCGGTCCAGTGCCTCCATTAATTCATCAATGACAACACAGAAACCGATTGCATCAGCATCTTTTCCGAACTTCTGTAAAAGGTTGTTGTAGCGTCCACCCTTTACAATGGCATCTCCAAGACCATAGGTATATGCTTTAAAAATCAGACCGGTATAATAATGATACTTGCTAAGCATACCAAGATCAAAGCATACATAGGATTCACAGCCATAAAGCTTTAATACCTCATAGATAGCTTCTAAACGATTGATAGCGTTTAACGCTCTTTCATTGGTAATACTTTTCTTTACTTCACTGATGGTCTCTAAATTACCATAGAGGTCAGCTACCTGTAATAGGGCATTCTTGTGCTGCTCAGACACATTATTACGGTCTAAAAGTTCCTCTGCCCCGAAGTAATTTCTTCCGGAAATATAATCACGCAGTGCCTTCTCTGTCTCCGCATCAAGCTCCGCTTCCTCACACAAGCCCCTGAAAAAGTCTTCATTGCCTACAGTAAGCTGAAAGCATTTTAAACCGGAATTCTTAAGAAGAGTAATCACCATGGAAAGCATCTCTGCGTCCGCTTCTACACTGCCGTCATTAATTAATTCCGCGCCCATCTGGGTCACTTCCTTTAGCTTACCCTGCAGATTGGACACATTAGTAAAGGTGTTGCCAATATAGCAGAAGCGTACCGGAAACTCATCGTCCATATGATACTTGGCAGCACATCTGGCAATGGAAGGGGTAAAGTCAGGCCGAAGAACTAAGGTATTGCCCTCTTTATCAAAAAACTGATACATTTCCTTAGAAGGGGTTGTACCAATTTCCTTGGAAAATACATCCTTAAATTCAAAGGTTGGCGTCTGGATATCCTGATAACCATATAAAAAGAAGGTATGGTGAATCTGCTCCTCCAGATGGATTTTTCTATGAATCTCTTTGCCGTAAATATCACGAACACCTTCGGGAGTATGAATTAATTTCTTGCTCATCTAAATACCTCATTTCAAATACTTTACTACTGTAAAGTGCTAACTGAGTAGCACAATAAAGAAAACATTTCTTGTAGTATACTCGTTTGTATTCTACTTGTCAAGTATTTAACACTCTTCTTCTCTTGTTTCTAAATCAAGCCTCATGGCATCAAGGTAAGGAACTAAGACACCGTGTTTTTTGGGTAGAATAAAGGCCGGATCCAATTCATCAAAACGAAAACTTTTTCTGCCGCCGTCCTGAGCTCTTTTCCAGAAAAAAAATAATTTGTCAAAGGTCAGATAATATAATAAATCTTTATGAGAATAATAAATAAGTACAAAGGAGACACCGCCCTGCTTTTCGTAGTTCTCCATAAAGCTCACCTGATGAGGATGAATATTTTGTAGGGAAAAGGTATCCACTGCACATTCCTTGGCATCAAAGCATACCGGAATGCCCTGTACGGCACCGATATAATCCACCGTACTTTTCTGCTCAAAATAAGCCAGCGTAATCTGATGATTTTCTTTATCAATCTTCATGGGAGTAATGGGGGTAGGAACCTTCTGAATAATCGCCAGACCACTTTCCGCGTATTTCTCATTGGTTCGGTTAATCATATCCTCCAGTGTAGAACCACGAAGTCCTCTGGAATTCCATGTAGCCATTATGTAAGCTCCTTTAATATTGATGAAAACTTCTCCGGCAGAGGTGCATCAAAGCATCTTTCACTTAAATCAGAAAGCGCACCCTCCAAAGCGGGAAATTCCACCCGGTAAGCATGCAAAAGTTGATTCTTTAACTGAAAACGCTTCTGCATCAGAGTATTTTCTTTTGCAATACCATATTTTACATCACCAATCAGGGCATGTCCCACTGATGCAAGATGTGCTCTGATCTGATGTGTCTTACCGGTAATCAAATCCACCTCTAAATAGGTATATCTTCCACCGGAAAGACTTTGAATGGGTTCGTAAGCGGTCTGAATCTGGCTTCCCTCTACAGAAACCGTTACGATATTCTTTTGATGATCCTTTTTCAGGGAACCGGTAATGGTAGCACCACTGTCAATTTGTCCAATACAAATGGTTCTGTAGTATTTGTTCATTGCTCTGTCGTGGATAAGTTTGGAAAGCCCCTGACTTCCAGCCAAAGATTTTCCACATAACACAAGTCCACTGGTATTACGGTCCAAACGATTACATACAGAGGGCTTAAATAGGGAAAGCTCCTGGGAAGTTATCTTCTGATGATGAAGCAGATAGCCGATTAACCATTCATTCAGACTGATATCTGTGGGCGTAGCCTTCTGTGTAAGGACACCTACCGGCTTATTTACAAACAGCACATTTTCATCCTCATAGATGACCTCAATTCCCTTTAAGACTTCATAGGCTTTCTTATATTCTCCTACATTTACTTCCTTTACAGAAGTCTTTGTATCACTGTCTGCTTTTCGCCCGGTGAATTTTTCAAAGGTCTCATCCGCAAAAAAGAAGTTAACCTCATCCCCAGGATTTAATATCTCCTTCCCTTCGGCCTTCTTGCCATTTAGGGTAATATTCTTTTTTCGAAGCATTTTGTATAAAAAACCACTTCCGGCCTCCGGCATAAACTTCTGCAGGAACTTGTCAAAACGTTGTCCGGCCTGGTTCTTCCCAATAATAAATTTCTGCATACTGCTCCTTATAAGGATACGGATAAAAGGGTACTGATAATGGATAAAGTCAGCTTCTCATCGGCCTCTAAGGTCTGCAACTGCCCTAAACGCTCCACATATTTATTTTCATCCGTAAAAACCTTAATTGTAACGTTCTTAATATTATCTGCCTTTAAGATTTTATCCAAGTGAGTCTGGAATTCTTTTTCTTTAAAGGCTTTATCTGTGGTAATTCCGCAGATGGTGTTCCCACATACCACCAAGTGATCCACCATAAAATTGTCCTGATATGCGGTAAAAGCACAATCGTAAAGATTCGCCAACTCACCTTTTGCCGCTTCTATTTTCTCTGCAACATCCGGAGGACAGCTTTTAAATCTAAGAAACATAATGGTTTGTACCAGACTCCTGCAAGCAGGTAGAAAACCTACCACAGCCACAATGGTCAGGTAATTCGCATTAGAGCCTGTGGTCACATATCCTGTGATGTAAAGAGCTAAAGGCAGTGCAAATAAAATTGCTGTTTTTAATATTTCATATTTCTTTTGTGTATTCAGATAATTTCTTTGTCCCTTTGCAGCAGAAGAAGAAATCATCCTTTTAAAACTAAATTTTTCGTTCATTGGTACTCCTGTTATTTCTTAAATCCTCTGATAATAGGCAGCAAGATTCCGTGGGGAACTGCCTTACATAATACTTGGAAGCTAATCATAGGTATGGAATATACGGACTGTGCTTTCTTATTACAAGAATCACGAAGTGCTTTCTTTACCACACTGAAAGCGTCTGCCATTACATATTTTTTGATAGCGAGTACCCCATGTCCGCCTCCTTCTGCGATTTCAAAAAACTCGGTGTCTACAGGCCCCGGACAAACACTAGTTACATAGATTCCTTTATCTTTTAGCTCCTGTCCTAAAGCCAGGGAGAAACTGTTTACATAAGACTTAGTAGCAGCATATACTGCAAAGCCGGGCTGTGGAATAAAGGATGCACTGGAAGCCAAATTGATAATACGGGAATTCTTTCTCATAAAAGGAATACAGGTATGTGTAATATGGGTCAGTGCCTCGCAATTGGTACGAACCATGCCTGTCTGTTCTTCTACTGTCAGATTGGCAAAATCGCCCAAAATACCATAGCCTGCGCAATTTATCAGCATTTTTATCACACATTCATGGTCTGAAAGCATATCAGTCAAACGCTCCATCTGGGACTCTTTGGTAATATCCATGGAGATGATGCGTACATTATTACGCATTTTGGCTGCCACTTCCTTTAAACGTTCTTTTCTTCTGGCAATAAGCCAGATTTCATCTGTTTTTCGTAAATGTGCATCCAACTGCATGGCAAATTCACGTCCCATTCCGGAAGATGCACCAGTTATAATTACAATACTTTTTGCCATAAGAAGCTACCTCTTTCCTTTCGAATCTGTTTTCTTTTTATGAACATTTCGGATGGTCTTCTTTTTTACCGGTTTCTTCTCAACCTTCTTTTCAGGCTTTTTGTATTTATTGTATCCGTTTTCTGCCTGGGTATTCCCGGTATTTCCCATTTTACGTGGGCGAATAAGACATTTCTTATCAAAGCCGATTAAATCTTCCCGTCCTGCCTTAACAAGTGCCTCATAAACCAAATCATAATTCTTGGGATTACGATACTGAATAAGGGCTCTCTGCATTGCCTTTTCATGAGGGTTACGGCATACATATACCGGCTTCATATCTCTTGGATCTAAGCCTGTGTAGTACATTACCGTAGAGATGGTGGACGGTGTGGGATAGAAATCCTGCACCTGCTCCGGCATATATCCAAGGTCTCTTAAATACTCAGCCAACTCAATAGCCTCCTTCAAGGTGGAGCCGGGATGAGAACTCATAAGATATGGAACAAGGAACTGATTCTTGCCAAGCTGCTTGTTAATCTTTTTATATTTCTCCACAAATCGCTCATACACAGCATTTTTCGGTTTTCCAAGTCTTGCCAGTACCACATCGGAAATATGCTCTGGTGCTACCTTTAACTGTCCGCTGATATGATGCTCTACAAGTTCTCTAAAGAAAGTATCATCCTTATCTGCCATCAGATAATCAAAGCGGATTCCGGAACGTACGAATACTTTTTTAACACCGGGAAGCTCACGCAATTTACGAAGAAGGAACAAATAATCGCTGTGATCCACCTTCATGTTCTTACATGGTTCTGGGAAAAGACATTGTCTGTGTTTACAAACACCGCAGGTAAGCTGCTTTTCACAGGATGGATGACGGAAGTTGGCTGTGGGACCTCCCACGTCATGGATATATCCCTTGAAATCAGGATCCTTAATCAAAAGCTTTGCTTCTTCCATAATGGATTCATGACTTCGAACCTGTATAGTTCGTCCCTGATGAAAGGTAAGAGCACAGAAACTACAACCGCCAAAGCATCCACGATTGCTAATCAGAGAGAACTTAATCTCACGAATGGCAGGAACACCACCGGCTTCCTCATAAGAGGGATGATAGGTTCTCATGTAGGGAAGAGCATATACATCATCCATCTCCTGCATAGAAAGTGGATATGCAGGTGGATTCTGTACCACATACATACCGTTTGGATACTCTTCCACTAAAGTTTTGCTGCTGAAAGCATCGGTATGCTGGCTCTGGATGCCAAAACTCTTCGCATAGTTCACAGGATCCAGCTTCATCTCTTCATAAGTTGGAAGCATAATATGGTCATACAGACCGGAGATATCTTTGGTCTTATACACCGTTCCTTTTACAAAGGTAATATCCTTCGCTGCGATACCTGCATTTAATGCATCCGCAATCTCTACGATGGACTTTTCGCCCATACCATAGGAGATAATATCTGCCTGACTATCCAGCAAAATGGAACGTTTAAAGGAATCTGTCCAATAATCATAATGAGCCATTCTGCGAAGACTGGCTTCGATACCACCAATGATAATAGGAACATCCTTATAGGTTCTGCGAATCAGATTACCATACACGCTGGTGGCATGGTCCGGTCGCTTGCCCATCTCTCCACCCGGTGTATAGGCATCCGTAGCTCTTCTCTTCTTAGATACGGAATAGTGGTTCACACAGGAGTCCATATTTCCGGCAGAGATTAGGAAGCCTAAACGAGGCTTTCCTAAAATAGTAACGCTTTCCTCATCCTTCCAGTCCGGCTGGGCGATGATACCTACGGTGTATCCGTGAGACTCCAGCACTCGGCTGATAATGGCATGCCCAAAGGAAGGATGGTCCACATAAGCATCCCCCGTGATATATACAAAATCAAGCTGCTCTATTCCTCTGTCAATCATATCCTGACGACAGATTGGTAAAAATCCATTTGTCACTGAAAAAACCTCTCTATAATAATTCCTGATAGCTGCAAATGTAGCCATCTGCCATTTCTCTCTTCTTCTTTTCCTGATGAGCAGAGTATAAATCGTCCACTGCGTAAACTGTCATCCCTGCACTCTTTCCGGCCATAATCCCCGCCACAATATCCTCAAAAACAAGGCAATCCTTAGGCTCTACCTGAAGCCTGTCCGCTACCTCCAGATAAATATCCGGCGCAGGCTTTCCCCGCTTTGCTTCAGAGCCTGTCATAATACAGGTAAAAAGCTCTCTGATATGCAGTGCACCAAGTACATTCTCCACTAATTCTCTGGAATTACTGCTGGCAATCCCAAGGAGAATCCCACATCTCTTACATTCCTGCAAAAAATCAAAAGCTCCGTCCTTTAAGGGTACCTCATGCATATATTTATCCCATGCCATCTTATTCCAATCATCCATCATCTCCTCGATGGAATCATCAATTTGAAAGCGTTCCTTGATGTAGATAGCGGTTTCCCGAAAGCTCATTCCCTCAATCTCAGACTGAAGAGTTTCGGGAAGTTCATATCCAAAACGACCAAGATAGTCAATGTCAACCTGTTTCCAAATCCACATAGAATCTACAAGAGAACCATCCAAATCAAATATTACCGCCTTCTTATTATCTAAAACCATTATTTTTCCTCATTTTTAATTCTTTTATCTCCTGCTCTCTAAGAGCTCTGAACTCTCCGGGAGCAAGATTTTCGTCCAGTGTAAGACTTCCAAAGGACATGCGTTTTAAATATAATACTTCATTATTCACTGCCAATAACATCCTTTTCACCTGGTGAAACTTTCCTTCGTGGATGGTAAGCAGAAACTCCTTTTCCCCTAAAAGGGTAACCTTAGCCGGTAATGTCAGGGTATCCTCCCCTATATCCACACCGTTTTCTAAAGCATTGATATCCTCCGGGTTAAGTGTTTCTCTTGCCTTTATATAATAGGTTTTATCCACATGCTTTTTGGGTGACAACAGATTATGGATAAGCTCCCCATCATTGGTAAGCAGAAGAAGCCCCTCAGTATCCTTATCCAGTCTTCCTGCCGGGGATAAATCCTTAGTATTCACACCTACCAATAAATCCAGCACCGTCTTATCATGATGATCCTTTGTGGCAGTTACAACTCCCGCCGGCTTATGAAGCATATAATATCTGTATTTTTCATAGGAAAGAACCTTTCCCTTAAAAGTGATTTCATCCTTATCTTCATCTATTTTAGTATCTGATTGTTTACAGACAGCTCCGTTTACAGTGATAAGCCCTTTCTTGCAAAAGTCCTTTATCTCACTTCTGGAGCCAACCTGCATAGATACCAGATATTTATCCAAACGCATCATTTGGAGAACCTGCCTTCTATTTTTTAGTTGTTATGCATATGCTACAAAAAAAGACCGAAAGAAAAATATGATTGCTCTTTTTTTCTTAATCCTTATTCTTTTTATTTTAACACAATCTGATATAAGTCTCTACTATGCTTTTCACGGTTTGACCCTTTGGTACGGAAAAATGGTTCCCTCTCTACTCCCCTTTATGATTGTAATGGGAGTCTGCGTACGCCAGAATATCACCGGAAAAATGGTCAGCATTTTTAAACCTATACTATATCCTCTCTTCAGATGTCGCAGCGAGGTATTATATTGCATCATCGTAGGCTTTCTGTGCGGCTTTCCCATGGGTGCAAAGGTAACCAGTCAGATGTATCAGATCCGCCAATTAAGTAAAACCGAATCCGAATATCTGCTGTCCTTCTGCAACAATATCGGTCCGGTTTACTGTTTATCCTTTGTAGTACCCTTACTGGGTATTCAAAATATCCCACTATTTCTGGGTATCATGTATGGTATTCCTCTCATGTATGGTCTGACGCTCAGATATACTTTTTTCCGCAAGGATATGAATACGGAGCTTAAATCTGCCCAGAATCACTCTACCGAGAGAGAATCTATTCTTTACTCTCTGGATCAATCCATTCAGCAATCCATTCAAAGCATTACTATGCTCTGCGGCTATATGATTTTCTTTAATCTGCTGAATTTGCTGCCACACATGCTCTGCCCGAAGCTTTTAACCTATCTTGCCCCTATTTTAGAGATTACCGGCGGACTAGGAATGCTTAAGGATGATAATGTTATGCTTTCGCTCATTGCACTAAGCTTTGGCGGACTTTCCTGTCTGGCACAAACCTACAGTACTATCCGTGGAAGCGATCTGAGTATCGGTAACTACATTTTACATAAACTCATCATTACCATACTTTCCATACCATGCTATTTCTTCCTTCTGCGTTTTCTCTTATGACGTCTTTCCAAAAGCATCATAAGTATAGATGCAAAGAATATAAAAAGAACTACAAACAGGCTGAGAAGCACGAAAACTTCCGCCTTGGTAAATTCCTGTTTCTGCTCTTCCTTTACCAAAGAAACGGTTTCATAGCTCTCTAAAGGCGATTCTTCCTCAGAGCCTACTTCCTCACTATCTTCCACCTGTTGTTCCTTTAAAAGCTCTACCGGATCCAGGAAAACACCATCAAAATCGCTGATAGTATTACTTTCCGAGGTTAAATCAAAACCATTGTAGGCTCTGACGCTGACCTTGGGTATGGTACGATGCTCTACGGCAATGGTCAGCTTAAAGGAATCTGCATAGCTTCCCGTAAGTGCATTACTTTCCGGCCAAGCCATAATGGCACTATAGGTCTCTCCTCCATCTAAGCTGTAATCATAATATAAAAGAGTGGATTCACTATCCACAGCAGTTACCTGAAGAGATAATAATCCATTATCATAATCCGCATCCATCACTTCTATTTCGCAGTACTCCGGTGGGGTATTATCCTTTAAGGTACTTGGAACAACCTGATCTATAGGATAGGTATAACTCTCATATTCCTTACTATGAGGCTCTAGCCCTACAAACTCTAAAATTGCCTGAGCATCTGCCTTGCCAAAGGCGATGATGCTCTCCTCACCTTCTACATAACTGATATCATCGGGTGCGTCTACATAACAGTGCTCTAAAATAACTGCAGGAATTCCTCTTTCATGGGACTCTCTAATGATACCGTAATAATTATTCCCCGGTGTCTCTTCACTCTCTCTTGTTTTAATTCCGCGGAGATGAAGTCCCATATCCTGCATTTTACTTAAGAAAATCTCACCAAACCGATATCCGGTGGCATTGCCGGGTGCATCAAGTGGCACCCAGATTTCAGAACCGAACATCAGATGACTTTCCGAAGCGTTATAATGAATACTAAAAACCATATCCGCATCCACTTCCTCTGCAAAAGCAGCACGCTCCTTTAATGACAAATCTACATCCTCTGTACGGGTCATATATATTTCCAGCTCATCGTACTTTGACAATTCATCATATATTGTTTGGGCTGTCAAAAAGGTAATATCCTTCTCAACAAAATTCTCATTGGATATTGTTCCAAGATTTTCTCCGCCATGTCCCGGATCAATTACAATCCTGCGTATTTCCTTCATAAACTCTCCGTTTCTAACAGAATAAAAAGACCGGCTCCTTTCGAAACCGGTCATATTTACACTACTTAAGCATCCTCTTCACTGTAGGAACCCTCTTCTACATATTCCTCTACAAGCTCTTCCACCGGATGTAATTCATTTCTGTTGGACTGGATAATATCTTTATAGTGATTCATATTGCTTACTAAATTCTCATAATTGTTAATTGCGGAATTGGTTGAAGAAACGATAATATTCTCCAAATGAGCAAGCATATCATCCATATATTGCATAGCAGCGGTACGTACATTGTTCGCCTCGATAGTAGCTGTATCCAAAATCTCCTGCGCCTGACGGGTAGCTAATGTTACTACCTCATTGGCCTGAGCATAGGCCTGCTGCATAATCTCATGCTCATTAATCAGCTGATTGGTATGAACGGTAGCTTCGTTAATCAACGCCTCAGCCTTATTCTTCGCATCCTCTAAGATAGCTTCCTTATTACTGATAATCTTCTGATAACGCTTAATCTCCTCAGGCGTTCTCATGCGAAGTTCTCTAAGAAGCTCGTCTATTTCCTCTTTATTCACAATAATCTTTGTACTTGATAACGGCTGAAACTTACAGCTGTCAATAAATTCTTCAATCTCATCGATTAACTGTTCAATCTTACTACTCATAGTGCCTCCCCGCGAACGTGTAAGTACTTATTTTTTATCATTAATCTTCTCTTCTACCAGTTTTGCTACGAATTCCGGTACATATGGAGTTAAATCTCCGCCAAACATGGCAACCTCACGCACTCCTGAGGAGCTGATAAAGGAATATTCCGGACGGGTAAAAAAACTCACAGTCTCAAGCTTATCCCCGGACAACAAACGGTTATATTGAGCTTGTACCAGCTCAGCGTCTAAATCTATGCCGTTTCTAATGCCTCTTACGGACACCGTAATCCCATTTTCCTTCGCATAATCTGCCATTAAACCACTAAAGGAAACCACCGTAATATTAGGGATATCCTTAGTTGCTTCTTTAAGTATCTTAACACGTTCTTCTACAGAAAACAACGGTGACTTTTGCTTATTGTTCAGCACACCCACAACTAATTCGTCAAAGGTTTTGGCTGCCCTTTTTATAATATCCAGATGTCCGATAGTCACAGGATCAAAGCTTCCCGGGTACATTGCTTTACTCATGCAGATAGCCTCCTAAAGTTATTTCCTTCGTAAAAAAATATGCTTGTTGGTCTTATATTTCTTTTCCTTATATACTTCAAAACCATAGTCTGCAGCATAGTCCATATCCGTCTGCAAAGAGACCTCCACAATAATCATGGTGTCCTCTGTCACATACTTCATTCCTGATAATACAGAAAGAACTCTTTCTTCATGACCCTGATTATATGGCGGGTCCATAAAGATAATATCCACTTCCTTTTCGTAGATACCGGACAGGCCGGCTACTGCATCCTGCTTTAAAACAATGGCACTATCTGCAAACTTGGTAAACTGCAGATTATCATTAATGCAGGCAAGTGCTTTTGGGGCATTTTCAATAAAATATGCCTTCTTGGCACCGCGGCTTAAGGCTTCGATACCGATTCCGCCACTCCCTGCAAATAAATCTACAAATACGCAGCCCGGTACATCCACCTGAAGCATATTAAATAGTGTTTCTTTAATACGATCCTGGGTAGGTCTGGTATCCACACCTTCCGGAGTTCTAAGTGGCAAGCTTCTTGCCGTACCAGCGATTACTCTCATAAAAATAAATCTCCAATCTTAAATTAACCACGCACCTTGGTGCCTTTTCCGTCACGCTTCGCAAGCTTTAAGTTATTCAGTACAAGGTTCTTACTCTTATACGGGATAGAAACCTCTACAGCATTCTGCGTATAGTATACCGCCTCAATGATATCCTTCGCATCCAGCTTCATACCTCGAACCCCCACAGCTGCTTTCTTCTTCTCCGGAATCTCTTCCACAGAGAATCTTAAGAAATATCCGGCCTTGGACTGAAGTACAATATTCTTTTGCTCCTGATAAGATACCACACTGATGAGTTTATCGCCCTCCTGAAGCTTCGTTGCTGCAACGGTACGCTTGTTTACATCAAATTCTCCTCCATCTACAATCTTCATCATGGACATCTCCGTAACGAAAATTAAGCGATGCAGATTAATATCTGTCTGTGAGGTCATAAATACTATATCCTCATTGGCGGAAGAATAATTGCTGATGTTGTCGATAGGGACTCCTTTATCACGGAATTTTCCACCGGGCAAATCCATCACCTTAACGGTATGCATCTGTCCCTTATCAGTAAAAATGCAGATTTTACCGGTATTTTTACACTTAAATACATATTTAAACTCTGCATCCGCAGCTTCCTTATTACGCTCATAAGTAGCCATGTCCACGGTCTTGGCATATCCAAAGCGATCCATTAAGAACATGACATCGGTTACTTCAATCTCTTTTTCTTTTACCACAGCTTCCGCCACATTATCAATAACCGTACGACGAGGTCTGGAAAATTCTTTCTTAAAACCATCCAGCTCATTCATAATCACCTGCGCCATGGAATCACGACGCTCTAAGATATCCTCATAGCGGAAAATATTGGCCATGGTATCTTCATGGTCCTTAATCAAAGCTTCAATTTCCAGACCGATTAATTTGTAAAGACGCATCTCTAAGATCGCATTGGCCTGCTTCTCGGAAAACTGAAGCTGCGTAGCCATAATCTTGGATTCTTTGGACTTAAACTTGATACCGTCCACCTTACCTTCCACCAGGCAGGCTTTAGCCATATTGCGGTCCTTAGAACCACGAAGAATCTCGATGATTAAATCAATAACATTACATGCCTTAATAAGACCTTCCTGAATCTCCTTCTTCTCCATTTCCTTGGCAAGAAGATTCGTATACTTTCTGGTAGCAACTTCGAATTGGAAGTCCACGTTCGCCTTAATCGCTTTCTTAAGTCCCAAAACTTCCGGTCTGCCTTCATAAATTGCCAGCATATTTACGCCGAAGGTATCCTCTAAACGAGTCTTCTTGTACAAGAGATTTACAAAATTCTCTACATCTGCATCCTTACGAAGCTCGATAACGATACGGATTCCTTCCTTGGAAGACTGATTGGAAATATCCACGATATCCATGGTCTTCTTGGTCTCGGAAAGTGCTGCCACATCCTGTAAAAACTTGGCAATATTAGCACCAATCATAGGATAAGGAATCTCTGTGATTACCACATTGGTCTTACCGCCCTTGACCTTTTCGAACTCTACTTTACCGCGAACCTTAATCTTACCCACTCCGGTCTCATAAATATCCAAAAGATCATCCTTGTTGGTAACAATACCACCGGTAGGAAAATCAGGTCCTTTAATATATCTCATCAGTTCTCTGGTGGAAATATTTTCATCCAGCATATATGCTTTCGTAGCATCAATAACCTCTCCAAGATTGTGAGGCGGAATATTGGTTGCCATACCTACCGCAATACCTTCGGAGCCGTTTATTAACAGATTGGGAATTTTTACAGGAAGTACGGATGGCTCCTTTTCTGTTTCATCAAAGTTTGGAACAAAATCCACAACATCCTTATCTAAATCTGCAAGAAAAGCTTCCTGTGTTACCTTCTGCAGTCTTGCTTCCGTATAACGCATTGCCGCTGCGCCGTCACCCTCGATATTACCGAAGTTTCCATGACCGTCTACAAGAGGCATCCCCTTCTTGAAATCCTGGGCCATTACTACAAGCGCATCATAGATAGAACTGTCACCATGAGGGTGATATTTACCCATGGTATCACCGACGATACGGGCACTCTTACGGAATGGCTTATCATAACGGATTCCCAGCTCATGCATATCATAAAGAGTACGACGCTGTACCGGCTTAAGTCCGTCCCTGGCATCCGGAAGCGCTCTGGCGATAATAACACTCATAGCGTAATCAATGAAGGATTTTTGCATGACCTCCGAATATTCAGTTCTTATAATTCTATCATCATTCATTTTCGTATCCTTCTCCTACTTTATACATCCAGCTCCGCATCCGTAGCATGCTCATAGATAAATGCCTTACGAGGCGGTACATCCGTACCCATCAACATCTCTGTAATCTCAGAAGCCATACGGGCATCTTCAATCTCTACACGTTTCAGGAGTCTCTGCTCAGGGTCAAGGGTTGTCTCCCACAGCTGCTCTGCATCCATTTCACCAAGACCCTTGTATCTCTGTAAAGTAAATGGGCCTTTGTGAGTTTTACGATATTTTTCAAGAGCCTTATCATCATACAAGTACTCTTCCTCTCCTTTAGAAGGCATAGCTTTATAAAGAGGCGGCATAGCAATATACACATGTCCCTCGAAAATCAGCTCCGGCATAAAACGATAGAATAAGGTCAGAAGCAGATTAGAGATATGGGCACCATCCACGTCCGCATCGGCCATAATAATAATCTTGTCATAACGAAGCTTGGTAATATCAAAATCATTGCCGTAGCCTTCTGAGAAGCCACAGCCGAATGCATTAATCATGGTCTTAATTTCTGCATTGGCAAGAACCTTATCAATACTTGCCTTTTCTACGTTCAGAATCTTACCACGGATAGGTAAGATCGCCTGATACATACGATTACGCGCCATCTTGGCACTACCGCCCGCAGAATCACCCTCTACGATGAAGATTTCGCATTTAGAGGCATCCTTGGATTCGCAGTTTGCTAATTTACCGTTGGAATCAAAGGAAAACTTCTGCTTGGTCAGCATGTTGGTTTTGGCCTTTTCCTCGGTCTTACGAATCTTGGCCGCCTTTTCTGCACAGCTGATAACTCCTTTTAAGGTCTCTAAATTACGGTCAAAGAAACGAACTACTTCTTCACCTGCAACCTTAGCTACCACCTTTGCCGCATCCTGATTATCCAGCTTTGTCTTGGTCTGTCCCTCAAATCTTGGGTCCGGATGCTTGATAGAAACCACCGCAGTCATACCGTTACGTACATCGGCGCCGGTAAAGTTCATATCCTTCTCTTTTAAGATTCCCAGTTCCCTTGCATATGTATTAATTACATTGGTAAATATGGTCTTAAATCCGGTTAAGTGAGTACCACCCTCAGAGTTATAGATATTGTTACAGAAGCCCAAAATGTTCTCATGGAACTCATTCACATACTGGAATGCTACTTCCACAAGAATATTCTCCGCCTCTCCTTTAAAGTACACCGGCTCATGTACCGGCTCACTGCCCTTATTAATATCTTTGATAAAACCAATAATGCCCTCCGGCTCATGGAACTCTACATGCTCTATTTCATCCTTACGCTTGTCCTCAAAGATAATGGTCAGCTCCGGGTTAAGATACGCTGTCTCATGTAAACGGCTCTTTAAATAATCCTCTTTAAAACGGGTCTTATCAAAAATGGTATCATCCGGTAAAAAATTTATAGTTGTTCCGGTTTCTCTGGTCTTTCCGATGACCGGAAGTAGTCCGTCCACTAAATCTATGGTGGGAATACCACGCTCATACTTATCCTGTACAATAACACCATCTCTTTTGACCGTTACAGTCAAACGGGTAGAAAGTGCATTAACTACAGAAGAACCTACACCATGAAGACCACCGCTGGTCTTATAGGCATTATTATCAAACTTACCACCGGCATGAAGCGTGGTAAATACAAGACGCTCTGCACTGATTCCCTTTTCATGCATACCAACCGGGATACCTCGGCCATTATCGGAAATGGTTGCCGAGCCATCCTTCTCTAACGTAACATTAATCACAGAGCAATATCCGGCCAAATGCTCGTCCACGGAATTGTCTACAATCTCATATATCAAATGATTCAAGCCCTTGGTGGACACACTACCGATATACATACCGGGACGCATACGAACTGCTTCCAGGCCCTCCAAGACTGTAATACTACTAGCATCATAACTATTTTTTGCCATGAATCTGACTCCTATTTCCTCAATTTGTCACTTGGGCATATTTATACCAATATTACCAATTATACACCATATCTTGTGGTGGTGCAACGAAAATAAGAGCCTAATAAGGCTCTTATCCATTCTACATCTCATCATAATTCATTTTCTTACATACCGCAATTGCCAATGCTCCCGGTCCGATATGACATGATACACTTAAGGACAATGGATTGATGACAATCTCACTTCCCGGATAGAGCTCTAACAATTCAGCCTTTAACTGCTCTGCCGCCTCTTCGTTCTCCGTATGGGCAATCTGCAAGTGCATTCCGGTATAGTCAGTCTTAAAACGATTCTCCATATCATTCTTGATGGCATCCATCATAATGGCTTTACCCTGCTTGGTGGTACGTGCCTTTGCAAAGGTATCCAGCTTCTCGCCCTGAATCTGAAGTACCGGCTTTAATCTGAGAAGTGTACCGATTGCCGCTACTGCCGGAGTAAGGCGACCGCCCTTCTTTAAATAGTATAAGGTGTCAAGGGTAATATAGATACTACTGTTAAACTTGTCCTCAATTAAAATCTTCTCAATTTCAGCTGCAGTTTTTCCTCGTTTGGAAAGCTCTAAAGCATCCAGAACGGACTGTCTCTGGGTCACAGAAATACGCTGATTATTTACAACATATACCTTGTCCTCATAATCCTGAGCAAGCATCATAGCTGTCTGGCAGGAGCCGGATAAGCCGCTACTCATAGGAATGTGCACGATTTCATCGTATTCCTTTAAAATCTCATCCCACAGCTTCATAACTGCATCCGGGGAGGGTTGGCTTGTAAAGATATCTGCATCCCCTTTTAATTTTTCATAAAACTCTTTCTGGGTTAAATTTACATCTTCTAAATAGGTTTCGTTATCAACAGTAAAAGGCATTGGAAGTACATACACACCAAGTGCTTTCGCTTCCTTCTGTGTGATTCCACTGTTACTGTCTGTTACAATTGCAACTTTCGCCATACATAAATCCTCTCACAAAATAGTTATCAGTTTACAACACTGCTATATTCTAACCTTAGATGGAACGAAAGTCAACCTTGTACACATTACTACATGTCATGGCTTTAATAAGCGTTTCTTCTTCTGTGGATGTATAGTAGCCAGTATATAGTCTGCCTACTGCTTCTGACACCTCTTTCAGGATGTCTGCATCATTATAAATATCCCCAATTCTGAAGGCAAAATCACCGCTTTGACGGATTCCAAACAGGTCTCCCGGACCTCTAAGCTTCATGTCCTCAGAAGCAATAAAAAATCCATCATTTGATTTATTAAGGATGTCCAAACGCTTCATAGTATCCGGATTGTCCTGAGTATTTATAAAAATACAATAGCTCTGATGCTCTCCTCGCCCTACACGGCCACGAAGCTGATGAAGCTGGGCAAGACCGAACCGTTCTGCATTTTCCACCATCATTACGGTAGCATTGGGAACGTTGATACCAACCTCAATAACTGTGGTAGACACCAGCACATCAATGTTTTTCTTAGAAAATTCATCCATGATTCGATTCTTCTCTGCAGGCTTCATTTTCCCGTGAAGATAAGCTACCTGTATATTGGGTGGCAGATTATTTCGAAGTTTCTCCGTATATTCTACAACGTTTTCCAGCTCCTCCATTTCTCCCTCTTCTACCATGGGACAGATAACATATGCCTGTCTACCCTTTTCCACTTCCTTGGCAATAAAATCATAAGCCTTTGGGCGGAAGGAAGTATTTACCACACAGTTCTTAATAGGTAATCGATTGGCAGGAAGTTCATCAATAATGGATATTTGTAAATCTCCATACATAATAATTGCCAAGGTCCTGGGAATGGGTGTTGCACTCATTACAAGAACATGAGGATTGTGGCCTTTCTCCGCTAGTGTCTCTCTCTGGCGTACACCAAATCGGTGCTGCTCATCCGTAACAACAAGCGCAAGATTCTTAAAAATAACCTTTTCCTGAATCACCGCATGGGTTCCGATAACTAAATTGGCTTCCCCGGAAGCAATCTTCTCATAGGCTGCTTTCTTCTGGGTGGCAGTCATACTTCCCACCAAAAGCACCGGTTTTAGGGCAATGTGATACTTATCTATGTATTCCATAACCCCTTCATAATGCTGTGTTGCCAATACTTCCGTAGGTGCCATCAGTGCACCCTGAAAGCCGTTGGCAGCACACATCAAAAGGGCAAGTACCGCAATAATCGTCTTACCGCTTCCCACATCACCCTGTACAAGGCGGTTCATGGAATAGGGTGAATTTAAATCATTCTGAATCTCCACCCATACCTTCTTCTGGGCTTTGGTCAATTCATAAGGAAGCTGCTCTAAAAAGCGTCTGGTATCCGCAGTCTCTATCATGGGATACTCATTGGGTAACTGCTCTACCTGCTCCTTATTCTCTCGAAGATAAAATAAGAAAGAGAAAAACTCATCAAATACAAACCGTCGCCTTGCTTTCACCAATTCCTCAAAACTGATTGGAAAATGCATCTGGTGCATGGCCTCTTTATAGGATATCAGCTGATGCTCTTTACAAAACCGTTCCGGATATACCTCCTTTTCAAAGGGGAAATAGGTAAGTGCCTGCTTCATCGCTTTGGAAATGGTGTTATTATTCAGCCCCTTAGTCAGTGGATATCTGGGCTGAATAAACTTCAAAAGTCCGTTATAATCCTCAACAGAGTAATACTTGGGTTGCTCCATTACCTTTACCGCACCTTTTCCCTGTACCATTCCACGGAACACATAGGTAGCACCACTTTTCAGCACATTTTTTAGATAGGGCTGATTAAAGAAGGTTAAGGTCATGGCACCGGAGGCATCTTTGATTATCACATTCACAATGGTTAGATTTCGTACCTTCTTGATACTGACGGTGCCGGATATCTTAGCACAGACACTGTGCATCTGTCCCACGTAAGCTTCTGCAATGGATACCGGTCTCTTAAAAGTCTCATAATCCCTGGGAAAATGATGTAGGAGCTGCTCCACAGTTTCAATATGAAGTTTCTGAAATAACTTTGCGGTTTTATCTCCCACGCCCTTTAGCTGGGTAATCGGTGATGCATCAACCATAATGCGCCCTCCTTAATTCATAAAAAGCCCAGCCCTATAAGGACTGAGCTTTAATAATTATTATTCCACTGAAACTACATAGTAATAAATCGGTTGACCGCCATACTGAAGCTCTACATCACAATTCGGATGTGCTGCTTCCACCTTCTCACGAAGAGCTTCTGCATCATCTTCCTCTACGTCACAACCATAGTAAATACTAATCAGCTCGCTGTCTTCATCACACATAGCGTCTACCATGCCAAGTGTAATAGCTTCCATATCCTTACCAACGGTTAAAATACCTGCATCGCCGATACCCATGTAGTCACCCATCTTGATCTCTTTATCATCAATCATGGTATCTCTTACTGCATAAGTTACCTGACCGGTCTTAACATTACCAATCTCTGCAATCATTGCCTCTTCGTTCTCGTCTACAGATAAGTCCGGAACATAGTTAATTACAGCGGTGATTCCCTGAGGAATGGTCTTGGTAGGAATCACAAGCAAATTCTTATCCGTCATCAGCTCAGCTGCTTGATTTGCAGCTAAAATAATGTTCTTATTATTGGGAAGAATGAAGATGGTCTCTGCATTTACCTTATCAACTGCATCTAAAATATCTGCAGTACTTGGATTCATGGTCTGACCGCCTTCGATAATATAATCCACGCCTAAGCTTTTGAAAATTTCATTGACACCTTCGCCTACGGAAACAGCAAGAAACCCTACTTCCTTTGCAGGCTCATCCTGCACAGGAGCTGATGAAGCCTCCACCTGTGCTGTTTCCTTCTCAGCCATCTTAAAAAGCTTCTCTTCATGCTCAAGTCGCATGTTATCAATCTTCATATTAGAAAGACCACCATAGGTAAGTGCTCTCTGAATTGCCAGTCCCGGATCATTGGTATGAACATGTACCTTAACTACATCTTCATCTGCAACACATACGATGGAATCACCGATGGACTCAAGGAACGCTTTAAAGTCCTTCTCCATCTTTGCAGTAAAGGTCTTATTTAACATAATAATAAACTCGGTACAATAGCCGAACTTAATATCCATCTCTGCCTGCACGCCATAGCTGGAAGACATCTGGCCTGCTCCTGCCTGGGTGTTCTTAACTTCGGAAATTGTATAATCAATCTCCTTACCCATTAAAGCATCATATGCACCGTTTAATACTTCTACAAGCCCCTGACCGCCGGAGTCAACAACACCTGCTTGCTTTAATACAGGAAGCATTTCCGGAGTCAAACTAAGAACATACTTAGCGTGCTCAATTACCTGACCAACAAAGCTTTCTAATTCCATATTTTCATCTGCTGCAAGCTCTTTTGCCTTTTCAGCAGCTCCCTTTGCAACAGTTAAGATCGTACCTTCCTTTGGCTTCATAACTGCTTTATATGCAGTCTCTACTGCTCTTTCACAAGCCTCCGCAAGGATCACCACGGTAATGGTATCTTCCTCTGCAATACGCTTGGTAAAGCCACGGAACAACTGTGATAAGATTACACCGGAGTTACCTCGCGCTCCTCGCAGGGAACCACCGGAAATAGCTTTACAAATCTCCTTCATGGAACCATTCTCCATTGCAGCGGCAACTTCCTTAGCAGCGGACATAATCGTCATGGTCATATTGGTACCGGTGTCACCATCAGGAACAGGGAATACGTTTAACTCGTTAATCCACTCTTTTTTACTTTCCAGGTTTTTCGCACCCGCTAAGAACATTTTTGCCAAAAGCTTAGCGTCTATTGAATTTATAGCCACGATATATCCTCCTAATCAATCACTCTAACACCTTCAACGAAGATGTTGATTTTCTCAACCTTAACTCCCATGAACTCTTCTACTTTGTACTTCACATTGCTGGTCAAATTCTCTGCAACAGCATTGATGCTGACACCATATGCAACAATTACATGGAAATCCAAAACTAACTTGTTATTCTCTACAGAAACATTAATTCCACGAGTAATATTGTCCTTCTTCAGTAGACGCACCAAGCCGTCTTTTACACTGACACCGGCCATACCAACAATACCAAAGCACTCCACGGCTACGGTTCCGGCATACTGTGCAATTACTTCGTTATTAATAGTGATACTTCCAAGGTGGGTATTTAATGAAGAACCTTTCATACGAAACCTCCTAAAAATGCTCGCAATTCACAAGCGTACTATATGTGATTATAACCTTTATTCTTTACCGTTTCAAGTCTAATTATTAAAAATAAGGGCCCCACAATACATTTTTCAGTATTGTAGAACCCTTATATATTAACTGAATTAATCCATTTTTGCAGCGTAGGTTATATTTGTTACACAGTCATCCTCAAAAAAGAAGGTTAACTGGCACTCCCCCTTATCATAAACCAATGCTACATCTGTCTCTGATGTGGCTGCACCATAGGTAGCAACAACATCCTCCTTAGAAGAACCAATATAGATTCCTTCTGCGGTAGTAATTGTATCATCCTTCAACTCAATGGTCAACACATAATCTTTATCATTTTCCGGATATGTATTGATTACAACACTTCCATAAGTGTACACCTTATCCATTCCCTGAAAAGCACAGGATTCGGACTCGAAATACTTATCAGGCTCGCCCCATGCTTCCACGATAGGTGCCATTTCGCCGTTTACTGCCACGTCTACTCCTCCCTGAGAATACACATAGCCCGGTTCTGCGACCTGCTCTTCTACTGACTGCTGAGAGCTTTCCTGAGCAGAAGCTTCTTCTGATACTGCCGGAGCAGTTTCACTGTTTGCTGCAGGAGCTTCCGATGAACCACAGCCTGTAAAAAGGCTTACTACAAGCATACTACTTACTAAAATACTGACGAATCTTTTTTTCATAACTTACTCCTTTTTGTGAAGCATTAATTCCGGATGGCATTGGCTCCAAAACTTACCAGCTCACCATACTGCTCCAGCTCACTATATTGCTGCTCTTTCATGGCATTGTAGAAATCTACCTTTTCCTGCCAGATTGTAGCATACTCCTCGTTTTCACGATAATCGATCAAATCATAATTCTCCTTCAGATATGCACCGAAATAATCCGCCATCTTCTCCGCACCGGAGGTGTTCAGATGAAGACCTGCATCATAGGTATCCACGGACATATCCAAACCGATTTCTTCCTGAAGAGGAATATAGTTAATATACTCCACATCATTATTTTTTGCAAATTCAACTACCTGGGCATCCCACTCATCATACCAGTGAGGGTATTCCGTTGGAGCCTTTATCAAAATAAGCTCTATTCCCTTTTCTTTACATAAATCCACCATTTTCTGCATATACCCCATAGCATTCTCGCCTAAGGTATAATCTGCTAATGGTCTTGGGTCCGGGAACTCACTTTGGGGTTTAGAATCCACACGCATATAATAACCATTGTGGGTCACAAGATCCTTACTGAAAAAATGCTCAAAATCATCACTTGTCAGCTCAGACCAGCGGGAATGATAACGAAGAAGCGGGAATACATAATCAATAAAATTCTCCTCCTCAGTCATGGATGCCTTAATATTATTTATCTTAGACACAGACCAATTCATTCCGTCAATGGACATACGGTTATATGCCTCATTCTGAGGCGTATTGTACTTGAGGGCAAGTACGTTAAATACCACTACTTTGGGTGTTTCGTACTTCAGGGCATCCTCCAAAAGATAATAGGATTGCCAGGTCAGCTGCTGAGCACTACCACGGATAAAGCTGGTAATACCATACTTTTCCCAAAGTGTTATGGTTGAAAAATTCTCATAAACTTCACAGTCTCCAATGAAAAGCACTTCGTGAGCGGACTTGTCTTTATAATACTCCTCCACCATAGAACCTTCCACAATACCGGTCTGGTATTTCGGAACAAGAAGTCTTTGTAATAAATACAGACTACCCAGAGTTAAAATAATCACCAGGAAGGCTGCTACGAATCTTTTACTCTTCATATATCATCCTCCTAGAACTGATTATAAATAAACTGTGATGAATCATACCCTACACCATAAGCGCCAAATACGATGGTTACAAGGAACATCAAAGCCATCACAGTATAAAATACAAATGCCGGCTTTGCATATAATACTTCACGGACACTGTAGGCCTTCACCTTCATAATACTTACGGAAAGTACAATGATAAGACCGATAGCCAGCACCATATAGTCCGCTCCTGTAAGTCCAATCTGCATCAGAGAACCGTCTGTAAAGATTCCCGGATTACACTTTGTAAACATGGAACCCACCATCTTAAAGGTAAGGGGCACATCCCGGTAGCAGTCAAACATTCTGATGGCACTCATAAGCAAAATGGTACGAATAATTTGGAAGCCTTCATAAAGAGGCTTTCCCTTTACCTTAAAGCGATTATGGAACTTAGCATATAAGGGCTCTAATTCCTGGGAAATCATAATTACCACAAAGTTCATAAGTCCCCAGACAATGAAATTCCAAGCCGCACCATGCCAGATACCGGTAGTCAGCCATACTACAAAGCTGGATAAATACACAGGTACTCTCTTACCAATCACTTCTCCCAGATGATTTCTTGACCACTTGGAAATCTTAAGCATAGGACCGCATACGGAAATGGGATAGAAAATATAGTCCGTAAACCAGGTACCCATTGTGATGTGCCAGCGATTCCAATATTCCTTAATATTCTTAGAAAAATAGGGAAGATGGAAGTTCTCTGCCAACCTAATTCCCATCATTTCTGCAATACCGATGGTGATATCAATACCTCCGGTAAAGTCACAATAAAGCTCAAATGCATAGAAAAGCATTGCTACAAATACATAAGTTCCCGTATAAGTATCTGTCTGCTGCACCAGAGTGGTTACTGCCGTAAGCATACGGTCAGCAATAACAACCTTCTTAAAGTATCCCCAAAGAACTCTGTAAAGTCCAAAGGAAACCGTCTTTTCATCAAATTTATGCTCTGCAAAAAGTGTGGGTGCCAAATCACCATATCTACTGATAGGCCCCTGCACCAGCTGTGGGAAAAAGGAAACAAAAAGAGCCAGCTTAAAGGGATTTCGTTGTGCCTCCTGCTTTCCACGATACACATCAATAATATACCCCATAGTCTGGAAGGTATAGAATGAAATTCCCATTGGGACAATCATATCCACCAGCTGTAGCTTAGAGGTATCATTCAGAAAATTGTTGATATTATTAATTACAAAGTTGGTATACTTTGTTACAGATAAAATACCGATATTCAGAAAAAGACATACTAAAAGCCACTTCCATTTCTTCGCCTTCACCTGCGCCTTGTACGCCTTCTTCTCTTCCTTGGACATCTGCGCTTTATGTGCGGTCATATATTCCTTGGAAGCATTATTAATATTTTCCATTACAATGCTGATTCCATAGGTAGACAGTGTTGTCACCAATATAAATAAAAGATATCTGGGGTCAGCAATAAAATAGAAAATATAGCTAAAAATCAGTAACAGTGGCCACTGCATCTTCTTGGGAATAAGATAATAGGACACCACTACCAGGATTAAAAATCCAATAAATTCAATTGATGTAAATAACATACTTTTTTCTACTCATCCCCTAAACGTTCAATTAACTCATATAAAGCCTGTGCAGAATTGAAGTTCTCAGGTACGATTTCCTCTGCTGGGATTACCACATCAAAATTCTCACTGATTTCAGAGATAATGGTAACAATATCAAAAGAATCTAAAATCTTGTCATCAATTAAAGTATCACAAGTTTCGTAATCCACCTCCGGGTGTAAGTCCTGTAAAATTTCTAATAATTCATCCATGATTTAATTCTCCTTTGTTTTCTCTTCATAGTATTTCTTTAAATATACTCTGTCCAGCTTACCATTGGCGGTAAGAGGCATCTTTTCAAGCTTTTCTACTTTATTAGGAATCATGTATCTGGGAAGCTTGCCCTTAAGTACAACTACAAGATCCTTTACTTCCATCTCACCTACATAGAAAAGAATGATTTTCTCTTTTTCTTTATCATAAATACAGCAGGATGTTGATACATCATCCAGCATATTTACATTCACTTCAATTTCACCCAGCTCAATCCGGTGACCCATATGCTTAATCTGATAATCCTTACGGGACACAAATACAAGTTCTCCCCGCTCATTTCGCTTTCCAAGGTCGCCTGTACGATAAATCAGCTCAGGATATCTGTCATTTAATGGATTTTGTACAAATACCTCATTGGTCTTTTCAAAAGCATGATAATACCCAAGGGTCAGTGAAGTTCCTCGTACACAGATTTCCCCTACTTCACCATCCTTTGCCAACTGATTTTGATCATTTAAAAGTAGAATCTCGGTGTTGTGAAAAGGTCTGCCGATAGGCATCACTTCATCTAATTCAAAATCTCTGTCTACCTTATAATAACAGCACATTCCGGTGGTCTCGGTAGGTCCGTAAAGATTGGTAAACTTTGCGTTTGGAAGTGCTTTTTTCCAGAGATGGAACTGCTTAATGGGGAATACTTCACTACCAAACGCTACAGTATGTAAATACTCCGGAATCATCTTATCAAATACCTTAAAGGATGAAATCATAGTAAGGGCGGATACTACCCAGCATACCGTATTAATCCTGTGCTCGTTTAAAAATTCCACCAGCTTCATAGGGAACATAAACAAGCTTTTGGGTACGATATAAGTGGTTGCACCAAATTTCAAGGTAGGATAAAGCTCCTTTAAGCAGGCATCAAAATAAAGTGGTGCCTGATTAGCAAATCTGGTTTCCTCATTAAAACCCAAGACATCGGACAAATTCTCAATATAATCAATAACAGAACGGTGACAGGCAACTACACCTTTCGGGATACCTGTAGAGCCTGAAGTAAATACAATATATATCGGGTCGGTATCCAGCTGCTTATCACGAATATTAGCAATAACAGCCTCATCAATCTCCGTCTTCGTAATATCATCATAAAGAACAATCTTAACATTACCCTTTGCGGCAAATTCCTTGGCAAGCTCTGCGGTGGAATCATCGCAAATCATTACTTTGGGCTGGAGATTGTCAAAAATCAGTTCAATACGGAACTTCGGCATCTCTTCATCAATGGGCACATAGTAATCACCGCCATAGACACAGCCAAAGAATGTTGCAATAGCCTTCGGGTGTTTCTTCATAAATACTACAACCGGCTCATGATAGTAACCATTCTTATAAAGATAGGTGCCGATAGCTCTACTATCATGAAAAACTTCTCCAAAAGTAAGTCCTTCTGATTCATTGGCAAAAGCTATCTTATCCGGAAGACGTACCACTGTTTTCTCAAGGTATTCTAACACATTTGTCTGTTGCATATATCAATTCTCCTCGCTAATTTATTGCCCCTTTAAAGGAACAAATAACTCCCGGTATTTCGGATGAACCTCTTTTCCGCACAGGGAAATTGCCCTTTTTACCAGCACTTCCATGGCATCACAGATTCCATCCCCCAGTTCGTAATCTCTTTTAATTACAGAAAGCTCCGTACATCCAAGTACGATAGCCTGAGCTCCCTCTTCCTTTATTAAATAATCCTTTATCTCAAAAAAACTATTCATATCCGGTTCCTTCCCCTTCTTTACATCATCGTAAATCAGGCTCATAACCTTCTGTTGCATATCTTCCTTAGGAACAATGGCTTCCAGACCAAGCATTTCCAGTTCATTTTGGAAAATACGACTCTGAATGGTTCCGTCTGTGGCCATAATTCCCACTCTCTGAACATTTTTTTCTTTTAATAAAAGTGCAGTCTCACGAATACCATGTATCACGGGAAGCCCGGTTGCTTCTTCAATCTCCTGATGGAAATAGTGGGCTGTAATACAGGGAATCGCAATGCAGGATACTTCCTGCTCCTTCAATCTCTTTCCCAGCTCAATAATTTTCGGCAGGGGACTATCTTGACTTAGCCCCAATATGTATGCGGTACGATCCGGAATGGTGGGACAATTATAAATAATCATCTCCAAATGCTCCTGATCCGTCTCTGCCTTTGTCATATTGATTACAAGCTGCATGAAATAGGCTGTGGCCATTGGTCCCAGTCCACCTATTACACCTAAACTCATCCTAAGTACTCACTTTCTACTGATTTAAAGTACCATTACTATAATTCACCATATGCTGCACGGACTCCGTAGCACGCTCCGGATAAAGACTGCCGTCAAAAATATGGGAATTACGATGCAGGGAAGAATATGCCTCCAGCTCTGCATCCGTCACCATAAAGAAATTATCGCCGCTTCCCGACCTTGGTGTACAATCCACATGATACCAGCCATCACCAAGATTGATGAGACTCCAATAATGTGAAGAACGTGAGGTATCACTCTTTACAATATCCACATTCTCAATTCCGGCTACATTATAAAGTGCTTTCGCCGCAGCAAAATAGGTATAGCAGTCACCGGAACGGTTCTTAAATGCCTGATAAGCACCCTTAATCCAATCACTCTTATCCGAGCTTCCGGTATAACCGATGCTTGTAAGCGTCCATCGGTAAATGGCAAAGGCCTTCTCCATATCAGTCATACTCTCGTCCGTAATACGGGCAAGAATATCGGCTGCCTTTTCATAGACCTCCTGCTCCATAGCAAGAGTCTCCAAGGACTTCACCGTTACCTGAATGGTTGCGGTAGAAGCATTTCCTTTTCGATCCGTAGCAGTATAAATCACCTCATAAATGCCGGGGGTTTCTAAATCTACCTGACTGTTATCAATAGTCAGGGTAGGATTTTCATCCTTATCATCCGTTACCGTTACACCCTTACGATAGCTGATGCTTCCACCAACTTCTACTGTAATATCCTGGGTACCCTCGATTACAGGTGCAAGCACATCCGGTATCACGATAACCTTTATGGGTTGCTTTGCAATATTACCGGCCTTATCTGTTGCGATATAAACTGCTTCATACTCGCCGCCTTGATTCAAATCAACCTGACTGTCATCAACAATAAGAGAAGGATTCTCATCCTTATTATCCGTTACCGCGATTCCCTCCAGGTATTCCAGAGTCATTCCTTCATCAATACTTAAATCTACAGCCCCTTCAATCACCGGAGCCTCTGTATCTGCAAGAACGATAATGGTTACCGGGATTTCCGTCACATTGCCGCCTTTATCTTGTAGAAGGATCACTGTATCTACATTTCCGGCCTTATTAACATCCGGAACTTCCTTATATGATACAGTAACCTCTGTGGCATCTTCAATATTAACTACGCAGTCCTCCGGCAAAGGTAAAATCTCCTCCAATGTCTCCGGTGACAATGCACTTCCGCTTGGTGGCAGCGTATCCACGATTGTCATAATACAAGAATAAACCTTATCCTTTACTTGTATCTGAATTGTATACTCTCCCAAATCAGAAATACCGATTTCTTCTATATTAGTAACAAACTCTCCCTGAATCCGTTCATTGATAAGGAATTCTTCTATATTAATAAAGGTCCCTGCTTCATGAGTAACAGACTCAACCACCGGTCTACGAAATAGAGCATAAAAAATTAATCCGATAAGAACTAGTACTGATGTCGCCAAAACAATCCAAAGAGCTTTCTTTCTTTTTTTTGACGTTTTATGTATATGATTACTTACATTCTCAGACATAATGTCCTCCTAAACATATAATTGTACGCAAAAGCTCCATTCTCACTATTATAGTATAAGGTGAAATGAAGCGCAAGGTTTTGTATGCAAGAAAAATATTTAGATTTTTGTCTATTTCTACTTGCTTTATTTCCCTCTTTCTGTTAATATACTACTGTTGTGTTAATATAAACTCAGTTTGAGGAGGTGTAAAAATGGCTAAATGTGATGTTTGTTCAAAAGGCGTTCATTTTGGTAATAACGTGAGCCATTCTCATAGAAGAAGTAACGCTATCTGGAATCCAAACGTTAAGTCTGTAAAATGCAAAGTTAATGGTGTTACTAAGAGAATGCACGTTTGTACCAGCTGCTTAAAATCCGGCTTAGTAGAAAGAGCATAATTGAAACATTCTTTTATATTTTTTATTTAAAATCGATTTTAAGTAAAAAACCTGTTCGCGTGAACAGGTTTTTTTATTACTTCCATATATCTACATCTCGTCTTTTCTACGCTTAAACTCTTTATTAATCAGCTGAATCAACTGCTCATCTCCGCAGAAATTATCCGGATGGTATATCTTTACCAAATCACGATATCTCTTCTGCAGGGTAAGAGGGTTATTAATATTACGAAAAAGAAGAGCCACAAAGTCTTCCGCATCCTGAATACGTACGGTACCGCCACTATTATAGTTTTGGTCAGCCTGGGCATACTTCAGTTGCTTCCGCTCCTGTTCCAGCCGCCTTCGGTCTTCTTCCAGCTCCTTAAAGCCCTGTTGAAGAATAGCAAGCTTTTTGTCAAAAAACATATGCTCTTCCCGTAGCCGCTTTTGTTCCATAACCATTCGATGATTCAACGCATTCATCTCCTGTGTGTAGGTCGCTCTTTCTTTATTAAACTTATCCTTCATCTGCGCCAGCTCTGAGGCCTCTGACGAAATCCGCACATACTCGCTAAAAAGCCACTGCTTCGCTGCACGAATCTGTTCCTCATCACTTATTGCTTTAATCTTCTCTAAATCCATAAGCTCCTCAAAGATGCAGCATTATTCTTCGTAGTAATTCTCATCCGGAAATGCAATATCAACTGCTTCCTTATCACTGATTTCATCTTCCTTTTTGTTACCAATTTTATCAATAATATCCGGAACCATATCCAGAATCTTGGTCATCACATCCTGATTCTTTACATTAACCAGCTTTGTAGTACCATTCTTGTTCACAATCAGTACCGCACTGGGACTCATCTTACCTCCCAGACCGCCTCCACCGGAATTGGAATTCTTTGTACCGTTTACGCCTGCTCCTGCGCCCATACCAAAGGACACATCTACCAGAGGAATGATGGTCATATCACCAACCTGGGTAGGCTCTCCAACAACGGTCTTTGCACTAAGTACACTATCCATTCCCTTCAGCAAGGAATCTACAACACTTTTAATCTGATTTTCTCTCTCTGCCATTTCTATCGGCCTCCCTTTTTAAGTTTCCTAATTAATCTCATTAAACGTTTATCCAAATAAACCCGAAGTGCGTTCCATCCAAGAACAAACACCGTAATATGCCCTTTCAGACTTCCTGTCACATCGATAATCTCATTTTCAAAATCCGGGGTTAAAATAACATTTTTCCCAAGGTATGAGGATACCATACAATAGCCGCCGAACAAATATCCGGTTGTGTCCGGCGACGCAAACCCCACAGTTCCGCAACAGCGAAGTTTCCTTGGCCTGATGCTCTTTAAAATCTTTAGAATTCTCATTTTACAATGAGCAATTAGGTCCTTTGTTTCCTGCTCATTAATAATACCTATATAATACTGAATTTTTTCCTTTATGCCAATCCATTTATCCCAAATCGGCTCTTTTGGTTTTTTTGAGGAGGAAGCTGTATCTTCTACGGATTCCAAAAGCTCGTCCTGCTTCTTTTCAGACCTTTCCGCTTTGACCGTCTGTTCCACCTTCTTTTCTTCCGGTGCAGGCGTACTCTCTTTTGTTAGAGGTTCCGATTTTTCCTCTTGCAAAGCTTCTTGGGTCTCTTGTTTTTCCTGCTTTGGTTTTATAATCTCAATCCATAGTATTTTCACAGAAAAATAAGGTTTCCGGGGAAAGGTTGCCCTAACTCTCACCAGCCCCCAGAACCATCTGGCCTTAAACAGTGCATATTGCTGTTCCCTATTATATGTACCTTCACCATAGTATTTTATCGGCAAAAACAATACCAGAAGAAGTACACATAACAGTATGAGAAGCAGAACAAGCAGTATAATCCCTATCCACTTCAAAATATCCAATATAATCATACTACTTCTCCATTATAAATTCTCTTATTTTCAAATCGCCACGGGCTGCAAGACAATCCTTAACAATCTGCTCCACAAGAGTAACTGCATCATCATGATTATCTGCAATACCGCACACATAAGGGATATGACTCTCATAATATTTTTGTCCCAGATATCTGGAACTGTATATATCCAATAAATCTCTTTCGTTACCGGCAAGAGCAATCAGATAGTAATCCGTCATCAGGGGCTTTTTTTCAATCTTCCTTTTTATCTTATCCAGTTTTTCGGGTGTAATACCACTTCCTAAGTAAAAATTTAAGCTATAATCAATTTTCCCCATAACACTGTCCTTCCAAAATTACTCTTAGTATAGCATATTTATAATAAAAATAAAACGGATTTATCCATTGACTAAAAATACTCTATTTTTTATACTATTGTTATAAACACCTTACGGAGGACAAGATGAAAACAATTGCCTGCTTAGCACTACGAAATGATATGATTATCGGTGAAGATGTATACGATCATAACCATCGTTTATTATTTGAGGCCGGTACAAAGGTTGACGAAGCTGTTATCCAAAAATTAAAGCTTTTTTCCATTGTTTGTGTTTCTATTATGGAAGACATTGATTTTGCTACGACCCATTATGAGAAGATTCATTGTGATGAAAAGTTTAAAGCATTTGAGATTCTTTATGCTGAGAGTATTCGCAGATACAAAGCGCTTGTAACATCTCTCATTGATAGTAAAGCTCCTATCGATAACAATAAGTTAATGGCAATCTATAATAACATTCGTTCTGCGATACCTTCTAATACTGCCCTGTTTGATTTCTTGTATAACATGGTTCCCAGTGAAGAAGTCATGACCTATTGCCATTGCCTTAACTCTGCTTTAATTGCAGGTGTATTCTCAGAATGGCTGGGCTTATCAGAAAGTTTCAAAAATACATTAGTTCTTGCAGGTTTCTATTATGATATCGGTAAACTGCTCCTTCCCCAGGATTTACTGTGGAAATCCGGACGCCTCACCGATGTAGAATATTTGAAATTGCAATCTCACACCGCCAAGGGCTTTGATCTTGTAAAGGATCTTGATATTGACGAATCCATTAAAAAAGCTGTTTTGCAGCATCATGAACGTATGGATGGTAGTGGTTATCCTTCAAAGCTTACCCGTAATCAGATTGACACTGTTGCAAAGTACTGTGCACTGATTGATTCCTACGAAGCTATGGCTTCTCCACGAGTATGGCGCGCTTCTATCCCGCCCCTTCGTATTATTGAGAATCTGGAGAATGACAAAACCAAATTTGACCCGGAGATTTTAGTTCCACTTATGAAGCGTATTGCCGATGCACAGATTGGTACCACCGTCCGTCTGTCAGATGACTCAGAATGGGAAGTGTTTATTATCAATCCAAGCAAGCTTTCCCGCCCTATGCTTCGTAATGATAAGAATGAAATATTAGATTTAAATACCAGAAATGATTTGATGATCGAAAAGCTCATTTAGAATCAATCATACAAAAATTCCAAGCCTCTCGGCTTGGAATTTTTCTTTTAGTAATACCTCTTTGCGCCCCACTGATTATTTTTCTTTAACTCCAAATACTCATTGTAGGCTTTTTCCAAAATCTGCTTCTCATTTGAAAACTTTAACAAATGATATGCTTCATGGTACTTGTAGAATCCGGAATCTACAAAGTACTCTTCTCTTTGTGGTTTACTGTAATAACTATCTGCCATCATCAAATACCAATGAACATCCTTCTCAACAGTATCTTCCGGTACATTAAAAGTATATTCACTCTTTCCGATATATTTGATAATTGACGCTTTCGCGCTGGTCTCTTCTAAAACTTCCCTTAATGCAGTTTCCTGATATTCTTCACCAGGCTCTACGGTTCCTTTCGGAAGAACCCAACCCTCATACTTGTTCTTATAATTCTTGTACAAGAGTAATATCTTTCCACGAAAAATTACCACACCACCACAGCTGGTCGCTTCAATCATTGCATGCCTCCTCATATGGTGTGTCCCTCGACTATGAAAATAGTATATTACAGATTAAAACATTAGGCAAGCAATTTTAATTTACACTTTCAAAGTATGCATCAAAAACTCTTCGCGCCATAGGTACGGCATAGTCACCACCACTACCTGCGCATTCCAAAATAACGGTAACTGCAACCTGCGGGTTCTCTACGGGAGCAAAACCGGTAAACCACGCATGGGAATCGGAATTGCTGTTATATTCCGCAGAACCGGTCTTGCCCGCTGCGGTGTATCCGTAACCCTGCAACTTACTTGCTGTACCGGACTCTACCACTGCAGTCATTAATTCCTGTAAAATCCGTGCTTCCTCTTCCGTCATAACCTGACCATTTGACTTAGGCTTATAAGTCTTAATCACTCTGCCGTCTACAGATTCCACACGGTCTACCATATAAGGGGTCATCATCTCCCCGTTATTGGCAATTGCCGCGGTAATCATGTTTAAATGAAGAGGTGTCATTAAGGTCTTACCCTGCCCAATAGAGGTCTGCATAATATCGTCGGTGGTCATTTCCTCCGACACATTAACACTACTCTTAGAATAAAGGGTTGCATTATAAGGAAGTTCCTGATTAAACAGCAAATCCTCCAAAGTATCTGCAAAGGAGTTCATATCAAGGCCTGTACCAATATTGGCAAAGGATGAATTACAGGATTTTGCAAAGGATTTGGTAAAGGATACCTTTCCATGAGTCATCCCGTGATAACACTGAATCCTACAATCATCCTTCTTAAATATACCATTACAATTATAGCTGTAATCCGAATAGGAATCCGGATTTTGCCTAATATATTCCAATGCAGTTACAATCTTAAAGGTTGATCCGGGAGGATAAAGTCCCTGAGTTGCTCTGTTTAAAAGCACGGAACTCTCCGTATCCTCTACCAAATCACTCCATAATGTCACGATTTGGTTCGGATCAAAATTGGGCTTTGAAACCATGGCAAGTATCTTACCGGTCTTTACATCCGTCATGATGATGGCACCATTATATATACCAAGAGCCTTGTCAGCCGCCTCCTGAATGGATACGTCAAAGGTGGTATACACGCTGTCTCCCGGATTCTTTAATCCAAGAGTGGAGTTAGATACCTTCTCTGTCAGATTCAGATTAGAATTAATCAAATAATAGTTACAGAAAGCCTCTACACCCATTCGACCGTTAGTGGAGTAACCGATGGAGTGAGAAAACAAATTACTGTATGGATACACTCGTGTCTCATTACCGGCACTATCAAGCTCTGTCTCAGCCAGAACCTCACCACTTGCAGCATATATAGTGCCACGGTAATTCTTGGAAAGCAAAATTTCCGAACGGGAATTATAGCTGTTATTAATCATTTCCTGCTCATTGTGGTATACAAAGTTGCACATATACACCATCATACAAACAAATAATGCTGAGAAAAAAACAGAAATTGCCTTAATGGAATTACGATTGTCCAACTTTTTCTCCGTTTTTTTCTCCAGAGTCTTCTTCTCCGGAACTATTTTCTCCAAGCTCGACTTCGATAATCTCTTTGGAGACCTTTCTCTTTCTTCTGACACGTCTCTTACCTCCTTCCTTCATGTTAATAATGGAAATTCCCTGCAAAATGAAAAACATTAACATGGTTGATAAAATGGAACTTCCACCGTAACTGATAAAAGGCAATGTTACACCGGTGAGCGGAATAAATTTAATTCCGCCTCCCACGGTAAGAAAAATCTGGAAAATGTAAACTACACCGATTCCCAGAGAAACCAAGCGATAAAAATTATTGTGCTGACGGATTGCAATTTCCATCATCATTAAGAAGCAGGTGACAATCATCAAAATAAAACATACTGCAAAGATTACACCATATTCCTCACAGATGGAGGAGAAAATAAAATCCGCCTCTACCAGAGGGATATCATCCGGATTACCACTGTAAAGTCCCATTCCAAACCAGCTGCCACTACCTATGGCAAACAACGACTGGGTAATCTGATAGCCTTTTCCGTCAATATAGCTCCAAGGATCCTGCCATGCCAGAACACGTACCTTTATATGGCTGAAAAGATGATATGCTACCACCGCTGCACCACTCCCCGCAAGTGCCCCAGCAAGGAGATAAAGCACATTATTGGTTGCCACAAAAAGCATTGCCAAATATGCTACAAAAAAGATTAATGCACCGCCAAGGTCCGTGGAAAGAACAAGTACCAGCACATGAAGTGCTGCTATCACTGTAGTTATGCATACTCTCTTAAAGCTATGGTCTTCCCATAACGCACCTGCTACAAAGAAAATGAAAAGAATCTTCACAAATTCTGAAGGCTGGAAGGTTAATCCGCTGATGGTGTATGTAATCTTCGCACCTAAGGTAGATTCCGACAACAAAAGTACCACACTGAGAAGTAATAGTCCCACTGTGGCATAAATCCATGTTAGCTTGTGCAGAATCTTTACCTTTTCAACAATCAGTGGCACAAACATGGAAATAATCAAAGAAACTACCATGATAATAAACTGCCTCTGGGCTTTTTCAATAGACAATCTGCACAGCATAACAAGGCCAATACCCATCAGCATAGCCATGTTATTTAATAAAAACCGATTAATCTTTCTATAAACCAAAACAGGAATCAACACAATGGTAAGTAAAAGCAACTGTACCAACACATACATATATATATATTGTTTATCTCTGCTCACCAAAGCAAGATTTACGAACGAAATAAACTGAATCGCAAACATCCAGAAATTCTGTCGCAAATATAAAAAACCTCTGTCTGATTCTTTTTTGTTAAATAGTATCGAAAAACACTCAAATGCATAAAACCCCATACAAAGAGGTAGCAAGTATTTTGATACCGTTGTGATATATTCCTGCATACTTTAAGGAACCTTCTTTCGATTTATTCCACGCCACGTTTCTCATGCCCCGTCGTATATTCTTCATAAGGCATGGTACTCATGTTTCCCATCTCTAATGCTTCCCAAAAAGCAAGGATTTTACTACACTGCTGACCACTCTCCATGGTAAAGGTAATTCTTTTGCAGACATCCGTTAATCTGCCATGAACATCCTTATGAAGAGAATGGGGAACACTGTTGTAGATAACATTGTAACAATAGCTACACCTACTGCTTACCGGAAACACCTTTTTGTACCTGTCACTGAGCATAAGGTCGTGAACCTGACCATCATGGTAACATTTTCCACCGGTCTTAGACACACAATTAGCAGTAATCATCATCGGAATATAACCATAAACCTGCTTCTCAACAGACTGATTACCAAATACCGACTTCCACTCTTTACTGTTTAATTCCAGAGGACAGGTAACATCCACTTCTCTTTCCTTCCAGAAAGAAAACGTCTCCTTGTTCCATACGTATATACCCGCATCGGCTATTATTTTACCACCATAACCATTCAGGCGCAAATAATTATACGTTTCAATGTTACGAATTAAGAAACCCTTAATATTTTTATTCTCCGCTCTTTCCCATAACACTTTAAGCTTCTCTTCGTCCTTTTTGCGCACAACACAAGGAAGAGCAATATATATGGATACATCCATATCTTCCACATGTAAATCGTCCATAAGCAGCTCACTTTCCAGAAAAACATGTCGAATAATTAAGGAGGTATCCTTTACAAAACGTTTTACTTCTTTAAGCTGTTCTGCTGTAGATACTAAAATACTGTATCCTCCTTCCCCTTGCGTTTCCGGAGAATATACAGGTTCTTCCACATTCTCGGGACAAATCCTTCCAAAGGACAAACCATAACTTTCTATAATGGCATCTTGAAGTGCACAAACACCTTCTCTGCGAAGCTCATTCAAAGCCTTTATACTATAAAAAGACTGCCCATCCGTCATAACCTCTATGGAATCCGCTTCCAGATAAGTACCACCAAGTTTTTTCAGCTGCTTAACAAAGGCCTCCTCCATCATCGGATTCTTCTGTGCCTTCTCTACTACGGCACCGGATACCGTCACTGATATCTCTCCACAACTTAGGCTCAAGGTCGCCTCACAGCCCTCAAAGAAAGAGGCAAACATGGTAATCTTGTGTACAAAATCTTTACCAAGATACTTTTCACGAATCCATGCAAGAAGCTCTTCATCACTACCGCTGTATGCCGGGCTATCCAGCGTAATCATATCCTTACCATTCTGCTTATAGTAATAACCATCCTGTCTTTCACTTCGAATATACAGCTTTGCCAACTGCTCCAAATCCTTTTTGTCAAAGTGTAAGACTTTCTCCGGGTGCTTTTCCTTTAAATCAATATATTTGCGGTATATTGCTGTAACGCCGGCGGCATACTCTGCCTTTTTCATACGCCCCTCAATCTTAAAGGAATCAATTCCTGCATCCATCAATTCCCCTATATGTTCAATGGTACACATATCCTTCAAACTTAATGGATAACATTCTTTACCATTTTTCTGCATTACATAAGGAAGTCTACAGGGCTGGGCACATCTTCCACGATTACCGCTTCTACCGCCTAAAATACTACTAAAAAGACACTGTCCGGAATAGCAATAACACATAGCCCCATGGATAAAACATTCCATCTCCAGACCTGTCTCTTCCTTCATGTGCTTCACTTCTTCCAAAGACATCTCTCTGGCCGGGACAACTCTGGTAGCGCCCATCTCTTTCAAAAGGGCAGTTCCATTTGCTCCTGTAATGGCCATCTGCGTACTTGCATGAAGCTCCATCTCCGGGAAATGACGCTTCATCACCTGAAACGCACCAAAATCCTGTACGATTACGGCATCAAGACCTGCCTCATATAAAGGCTTAATATATTCATAGAGCTCCTTAAGCTCCTCTTCTTTCATCAGGGTATTAACGGTCAGGTAAACCTTTTTCCCAAATAAATGTGCATAACGAATACAATTTACCAGCTCTTGCGTATCAAAATTCTCCGCATATGCTCTGGCACCGAATTTGTCACCACCTAAATATACCGCATCCGCGCCGGCATAGATTGCCCCTTTAAAGGCCTCCATATTCCCTGCCGGAGCCAATAATTCCACCTGATAATTCTTCATTTTAGCCCTCTTAATATTGCACAAAAGAAGCTGCCAAAAGGCAGCTCCCATTATTTTTCCTTTAATTTCGTCTGTAACTCTGCATTGGACTTGGATAATGCTTCCATCTTAATCTGGGAAGAAATCAAATCATGCTTTAAATCGTAAAGCTCTTTCTCCTTACGCTTCAGTTCCTCTTCTAAAATGTCAATCTGTTTCTTTGCCTTAAAATAATCATCTGCAATGTTCAGCTGCAAAAGAACACTCTGAGTATCGGCAGACTGTCTGCGAAAAGCTTCTACCTTACCATACTCATTCATTTTACCATTAATATAAGAGGCAACCTTCTGAAGATAATCTTCACTCTCATAGCCACTTAAGGTAAACACTTTACCACCGATGATTACTTCTGTATCTGTTTTAGAAGACATAATCCCACCCCTTATAATTAATATCTATACGGGTTAATTATACTTGATTTACAGAAAAGCTTCAAGTCCTAAATGCTTATAAGCAAGCTCTGTAACCACTCTTCCGCGAGGTGTTCGATTTATCAATCCGTTTTTAATCAAATATGGTTCATAAACATCTTCAATCGTTCCGGCATCCTCACCTATTGCAGCTGCAAGAGTATCCAGTCCCACAGGACCACCCTTAAACTTTTCAATCATGGTAAGAAGCATATGACGGTCTATGTGGTCTAGGCCCAATTTATCCACATCCATCAAATCAAGTGCAACCTTGGCAACATCCTCCGTAATCACACCATCGTATTTTACCTGGGCAAAGTCACGTACGCGCTTTAAAATTCGATTGGCAAGTCTTGGTGTACCACGACTTCTTCTGGCAAGCTCAACAGCTCCCTTCTCCTCAATCTCCACATCGAGTACTCTGGCAGAATGAATGATAATCTGCTTTAGTTCCTCAATCGAATAAAACTCCAGATGATGAATCATACCAAAACGGTCTCTAAGAGGAGCTGTAAGAAGTCCCGCCCTGGTGGTAGCGCCAACCAGTGTAAACTTGGGTAAATCCAAACGGACCGACTTTGCAGAAGGTCCTTTCCCAATCATTACATCAATACAATAGTCCTCCATCGCCGGATAAAGTACCTCTTCTACCTGCCTGTTCAAACGATGAATCTCATCCACGAACAGTAAATCACCCTCATCCAGACTATTTAAAATTGCCGCCATCTCTCCCGGCTTTTCAATAGCAGGACCACTGGTCACCTTTAGGTTCACCTTCATCTCATTGGCAATAATCCCTGCCAAAGTGGTCTTACCAAGTCCGGGTGGACCGTAAAAAAGCACATGATCCAGCGCATCTCCACGATTCCTCGCAGCTTGTATATATATCTTTAGATTCTCTTTTACCTTTGATTGACCAATATAGTCATCCAGAGTCTGGGGACGCAAAGAACCTTCAATCTTCACATCCTCCGGGGTAATATTGGTCTCTATCATTCTACGCGCCATTTAATATAATCCTTTAAAACAATTTCTTAAGTGCTGCCTTAAGTAAAGCACCACTTTCCATGGTATCAGCACCTTCCACTCTGCTGACTGCCTTGCTGGCCTCTGACTGTCCGTAGCCCAGCGCCACAAGGGCTTCCACAGCCTCTTTGATCTGAGGATTCTCAAGATTCTTTGCAGATACACCGGTGCAACCATCCATTTCCCGCTGAATCATACCGGCATCAATCTCCAGCTTATCCTTAAGGTCTAAAATCACACGTTCTGCGGTCTTCTTTCCGATTCCGGGAGCAGAGCTGATGGCTTTCACATCCTGGGAAATAATTGCAAAGCGAAGATCATCTGCATCCATCACCGACAAAAGTGCCAAACCACCTTTGGGACCAATACCATTTACCGTAATCAGCTTCTTAAACATCTCTAAATCGTTTCTCGACAGGAAGCCGAACAGCTGCATGGCATCTTCTCTCACAGAAGTATAGGTATAAAGCTTGACCCGCTCACCAATTCCCGGAAGCTTTGTGAAAGTCGAACCGGAAATCTTCACATTATATCCAATGTCATTTACATCAATTACGCAGCCGTCTTCCCACACATCAGCTACGATTCCATTCAAATATGCGTACATATTGCCTCCCTTTTCGTCCCACTGCGACCAAGGATTAACACCACAAAAAGGTTCCGATGCAGTGGCAAGTCACCTTTTTATGGTATTAATCCTTAGCCACAGCGAGACTTACTCTATGGCATATTACTATAAAGTGATTAGATTATACCATATTCGAACATATGTTTCAACCACTATTTACTCATCCCGTCCCATCATGGTCTTATGGTAAACGTAGATAAAACAACCAGTGTGAACAAGGATGGTCACTGCCCAGCTGATAGGATATGATATGTAGAGAACTTCCAAGCTACGATATTCTGCAAAAACCGTAAAAATCCAAACCACTCGGAATACGCATACACCTGTTAAGGTTACCAGCATAGGCATTACCGAACGGCCGATTCCACGCAACGCACCAACCATTACATCCATCATTCCACAGAGGCAGTAGGTGGTACAGATAATACTCATACGAAGCATACCGTACCTTATTACCTCCGGGTCTACTGAATACAGCTGTAAAAAGATTTCTCCGAAAATGTATACCAAATTGCCCATAACAAGACCAATGATGAGAACACAGAGTTCACAGATAAGTACCACTTTCGCAATTCTCTTATACTTCTTTGCCCCAAAATTCTGTCCAGAAAAGCTGATGGCGGTCTGATGCAGGGCATTCATTGCCGTATAAACAAAGCCCTCAATATTACCTGCGGCAGTATTTCCGGCCATTACCGTACTTCCGAAAGAATTTACCGATGACTGAATCAGCATATTGGAAATGGAAAAAAACGCCCCCTGCACACCGGCTGGCAAACCGATTCGAACCATTTTCAAAAACTTATCCGGTACAATACGAAGCTTTCTAAGGTTAAGCTTGAGCTCACCATCATACTGAATCAGACATCTAAGTACAAGAAGTGCAGAAACTACTTGGGAAATCACCGTTGCCCATGCAACACCTGCCACGCCCATGTGAAAGTAAATCACAAAAATCAAGTTCAATACCACATTTATCACGCCTGCAAGGAGCAGATAATAAAGTGGTCTCTTGGTATCCCCTACTGCACGCAAAATGGCACTACCAAAATTGTAGAGCATCATTACAGGCATGCCAACGAAATAAATTCTCATATAAAACACAGAATGTTCAATAACATCCTCCGGAGTAGCCATCAGAGTAAGCGCCGGTCTTGCTACAATAATTCCCAAGAAAATAAGGATTACACCACTGACAAGGGCGGTTGCAATAGCAGTATGTATCATTTCCTCCAGCTCTTTCTTCTGTCCGGCTCCGTAGAAACGCGCCACCATTACATTGGCACCTACGGACAAACCGATAAACACATTTACAATTAAATTAATTAAAGAACCGCAGGAACCAACCGCAGCAAGTTCTTCATTTCCCGCAAATCTTCCCACTACGACGATATCCGCTGCATTGAATAAAAGCTGCAATATGCCGGATAACATCAGAGGTAACGTAAAGAGCACAATCTTTGGCAAAAGTGCCCCGCTACACATATCTATTTCGTATTTATTTTTCTTCAATACTTTCTCTTCCATTGTTTCTACCTCACGAAAAATTCCTATATTAAAGTATACTACTTCTTTTCAAAAATACAATATTTTTGAAATCTACTATTTTTTAGCCATTTCTTTGCCGAAATATATAATAAGAAAAGTATTACCGAAAGCAGAAGGGAGGCCGGATATATGGGAAAAGATCCTCGTTTACTTAATATTTATTTAAAGATTCACAACAAACGTTCTTTAACAATGGATGATTTACAGTATCTGGCGATATACTCTCCGGAATGCTTTGAAAAGACCTGCAAAAATGTAGTATACAATTTCCCAAACGCTAAACCCATTATGGAACCGGCTCCCGAGACTGCTCCGGAGCCTGCAAATGTACAGCCAAATGAACCTATCAATGTGCAGGATTATGTTATGACCGAGCAGCAAAAAATCGATCAGGTTCTGGAGAATTTAAAACGTTTAGAGCACAATGACATGCCACAGACAAATGTTAATGCCCGGGAAGTAAAGGATTTGCTGGGTAACCTATTTATGGAACTTCTATTTCCCCACAATGACCAGCTCGGTACATTAAACATGCCGGATGAGGAAACCTCTTCATTTGATTTTAAAGTATAAATTTGAAATGTAAAAAGGAGAAACGTATGAATGTACTCTACGTTTCTCCTCTTTTTATGCTCCAAATAATAACACCGCACAAGCAATCACAATTCCAAGACTTATCAATGTTCCCAAAAGATAATACTCAGCAAAATCTTTCTCATTAGCAATCTTATTGTATCTGGCAATGGATTTGGCAGTTAATACCAAACCAGTGGCAGAGTATTGATTCATGTAAATTAATATAAACATGATGACTCTCTCCACAGTGCCGATTACTCGACCAACATTGTTATCGAACTTAA
>JAFUKH010000020.1 GCA_017467845.1 Lachnospiraceae bacterium
ACATCTGGATGAATCTTCTGTAGCAGTCACGAGCCCATCTCTCATTACCGGTCTTCTTAGCAACTACTTCTACTACTTCTTCATTAAGACCAAGGTTTAAGATGGTATCCATCATACCAGGCATGGATGCTCTAGCACCTGAACGAACAGATACAAGTAAAGGATTCTCTAAATCACCGAACTTCTTACCGGTAATCTCTTCCATCTTAACGATGTACTCGTTAATCTGAGCCTGAATCTCATCATTAATCTGTCTGCCGTCCTCATAGTACTGAGTACAAGCTTCAGTAGAAATGGTGAATCCCTGAGGTACAGGAAGACCTAACTTGGTCATCTCTGCAAGGTTTGCACCCTTACCACCGAGAAGCTCACGCATGCTGGCATCGCCTTCGCTAAACAAATAAACCCATTTTTTCATGTTTGTTTCTCTCCTTTTTCATATTGTGTTTGAAAAAAAATCGTAATCTCATTCAATCCTTTGTTATTGTAACAATCTGCCAAAAGAATTTCAACTAGAAATTGTCAAAAATTTATCATTCCCCAAAATTTTGTTTATTTTTGACAATCCTTTTAACAGGAAAGTGTTATGGTTTTGACAAACTCATGCAAAATGTAAGAGCTTACACTTATCAAAAGTGTGAATTGGTAACGCTTTGATGCATTAAAACAACATATTACCATAGTACCAACCGGTATTTAGGACTTATTTAACAGTTGGAAACTTCTATATATAGTAAGAAAACTGCCTCTTGCAAAAAAAATTATTTTAGGTACAATAGTATAGGCGCATAAATGAAGTTTATATATAAATAAGAAAGGTTAAATTCAATGATTAGTGCAAATAATGTAACCTATAGAGTTGGCAAGAAAGCTCTGTTTGAAGAAGTTAACATTAAGTTTACCGAGGGTAACTGCTACGGTCTTATCGGTGCCAACGGTGCCGGTAAGTCTACCTTCTTAAAGATTTTATCCGGTGAGTTAGAAACTACCAATGGTGATATCGTTATCACTCCCGGTCAGCGTTTATCCGTACTTGAGCAGGATCACTTCAAGTACGATGACTGCGTAGTTATGGATACCGTTATCATGGGTAATGCCCGCCTCTATGAAATCATGAAGGAAAAGGAAGCAATCTACGCAAAGGAAGACTTCACCGATGAAGACGGAATCCGCGCAAGTGAGTTGGAAGCAGAGTTTGCTGAGATGGATGGTTGGGACGCTGAGACCAACGCTGCAATGCTTTTAAACGGTCTCGGTATCGACACTGAGTTCCACTACGCTACCATGAAGGATTTAGAGTCTAACATCAAGGTTAAGGTTCTCCTTGCCAAAGCTCTCTTCGGTAATCCGGATATCTTGTTATTAGACGAGCCTACCAACCACTTGGATATGGATGCGATTGAATGGCTTGAGGAGTTCTTGATTGAGTTTGAGAACACCGTTATCGTTGTATCCCATGACCGTTATTTCTTAAATAAAGTATGTACTCACACCGCTGATATCGACTATGGCAAGATTCAGCTCTATGCCGGTAACTACGACTTCTGGTACGAATCCAGCCAGCTCCTTATCAAGCAGATGAAAGAAGCTAACCGTAAGAAGGAAGAAAAGATTAAGGAATTACAGGAATTCATCTCCCGTTTCTCTGCGAATGCTTCTAAATCAAAGCAGGCAACCTCAAGAAAACGTGCTTTAGAGAAGATTGAGCTTGATACCATTAAGCCATCCAGCCGTAAGTATCCTTATATTGACTTTAGACCCGACCGTGAAATCGGTAATGAAGTCCTTACTGTAGAGCATCTTTCCAAGACCATCAATGGAGAAAAGGTTCTTGATGACTTAAGCTTCATCGTTGGACGCGAGGATAAGATTGCATTTGTAGGCGGTAACGAAATCGCCAAGACCACTCTCTTCCAGATTTTAGCAGGTGAGATGGAGCCGGATGAAGGCTCTTACAAGTGGGGTGTTACCACTTCTCAGGCATACTTCCCGAAGGACAACACTGATGAGTTCAACAACGATTTAACCATCGTTGACTGGCTTACCGGCTACTCTCCTGTGAAGGATGTAACTTATGTACGTGGTTTCCTTGGCCGTATGCTCTTTGCCGGTGAAGACGGTGTAAAGAAGGTTAAGGTTCTCTCCGGTGGCGAGAAAGTTCGTTGTCTTCTCTCCAAGATGATGATTAGCGGTGCTAACTGTTTAATCTTCGATGAACCTACCAACCACTTGGATATGGAGTCCATCACCGCTCTGAACAACGGTGTTATCAAGTATCCGGGTGTAATTCTCTTCTCCTGCCACGACCATCAGTTTGTACAGACTACTGCAAACCGTATTATGGAGATTCTTCCAAACGGTAAGATGATTGATAAGATTACTACCTACGACGAATACCTTGCCAGCGATGATATGGCTCGTAAGAGAACCATCTACACCGCAGCTAAGGAAGAAGACGAAAACTAAATTGTACAAAGGCCTGCTCTGTATAAGCAGTGCCATGAAGCTTTGAAGGACCCGTTCAGGGACGATATGTCTTATTCAGACACGTTCTCACTCCGTGAAAAACGTAGCGGTACTAGGCTCGAAAATACCTCGCCAAGGACCGACGTTTTTCAAGGGTCTTCATAAGACATATCATTCCTTCACGGGTCCTTCAAAGCTTCATGTCATTGCCCAACGAGCAGGCTTTTTCTGAAAAGGAGATTATATGAACGCAGTCGATTTGCATGTACATTCCAATAAATCAGACGGTACTTTTACTCCCTCTCAATTAGTAGACTATGCCCTCGAAAAAGGCTTGTCCGCCTTCGCTCTTACCGACCATGACACCGTGGACGGTCTGGAGGAGGCCATTACCTATGCAGACAAGCTCCGAAAAGAGAATCCTGCCGTTCCTGAAGTCATTCCGGGAATCGAGCTTTCTACCGAGTATCAGGGCAAGGATATTCACATTGTGGGATTATATATTGACTACACTTCAGAGAAATTTTTGAATACGTTGAAGGAATTTGTTTCTTCCAGAGACAATAGAAATCGTAAGATGTGCGATCTCCTTGCAGAGCACGGAATTGCTATTACTTATGAAAAGCTTCTGGAGGAATTCCCGGACTGTGTGATTACCAGAGCACACTACGCCAGGTATATGCTGAATCGCGGATATATAAACAATATGACCGAAGCTTTCGACAAATATATCGGCGACCGCTGCCCCTGCTATGTTCCCCGTGAGAAAATAACTCCTCAAGACGGAATCACAATGATTCTGGAAGCAGGTGGTGTCCCCATTCTGGCTCATCCTATGCTTTATCGGATGAGTGATGCCAGATTAGAAGAGCTGGTGGCACTCCTTGCTGAACACGGTCTTATGGGTATTGAAGCGGTATATACCACCAATACTCCCGCCGAAGAACGCCAGACCCGAAAGCTTGCAGGAAAATATCATCTGCTGATTTCCGGTGGCAGCGACTTCCATGGTAGCAACAAGCCCAAGACAGATCTTGCTGTAGGGCATGGAAAGCTGTTTGTTCCCGAAGATATCTTAATTAACATTAAAAGAAAAAAGCGTTAGAAAAAGCCGTCACATCTGTGACGGCTTACTTCATACATTAATTTATTCTGCAGGAGTCTCTTCTACAGGAGCTTCCTCTACAGGAGCAGCTTCTACCTCTACAGGAGCCTCTTCAGTAGCAACCTCTTCTACAACAGGCTCAGGCATCTTATTACCACAGCCAGGGCAGAATGCAGCACCGGCCTCAACGTCCTTACCACAATTAGGACAAGCCTGAACACCCTTTAAATCCTGAATGCTCTTCTTTAACTCAGCGATTTCTGCCATTAATCCATCGATAGTTGCGAACTTCTCTGCGATTTCTGCAGGAGCATCTTCCTTTAAATTTTCATAAACATACTTACCGATCTCTACATATGTGCTCTTAATTGTGCTTTCTTTTGTAGAAACCTGAGAGCTAAGATTAGCAACCTCTGCAACTTCCTTCGCCTTCTTAGCAACGTCCTTACTTGTACTGCTAATCTTATCACCTAACTTGCTGAAAAAATCCATTTTTCTTTCCTCCCTTTTAAACTTTAACGTTTTAATTTATGCTTCAACGATCAGATATCTTCCGTCGCCCACATCAAAAACTTCTGCTGCTTCCAGAATCTCATCACCTACAGCACCATCCATATCAAGTCCTGCGTCCTCGAAATACTCCAGCACTTCACTCACAGAATTCACTACTACAGCCATACACTCTTCCAAAAAGCTCTCTGCTTCCTCAAGGTCATTAGCTACATCTTCCGGAAATAACTGTAACTGATTTTCCAAAAAGCACTCTAATACTGCATCATCATACTCATGCATAGCAAAAACCTCCTAAGAAATATTACTACATCGAATCTATTTTGTTTTCTACCCTTATCATAAATATTTTATCGGATATAGTCAAGTAGCATTATCGGTTTTTCTATAATTGCATCTGCGTGATTCTCTTCCAGCTCCTGTCTGTCACGGAAGCCCCAGAGTACTCCTACGGTAAACGCACCGGCAGATTTACCGGTTTTCATATCCGTATTCGTATCTCCCACATACACTACATCCTCGATGGAAATATCCAATGCCTTCAAAATCTCAAAAACCCCTGCCGGGCTGGGCTTTTTCTCCACATCGGGCTTCTGTCCCTGCATATGGTCAAACATTCCCTTTCCGAACAAGGTCTCCACCACATTAATGGTTTCCGCATGGGGCTTATTGGACAGTACCGCAATCTTCACGCCTCTGCTCTTTAATTCCTTTAATAGCTCCACGATTCCATCGTAGGGTTTCACCTGATACATACAATGCTCAGCAAAAATTTCCTTATATGCAGCAAATACCTTTTCAAAATGTACAAGCTCTTTATCTCCTGCGGCTATTAAGCATCTCTCAATCAAGGTTGCGGCACCATCACCAACGAAGTAGCAGTACTCCTTTTCCGAAAAAGGTCCCAGATTACATACCGCAAGTGCTGCATCTGCACAATATTTAATAGATGCAATGGTATCGGAAAGGGTTCCGTCCAAATCAAAAATAACTAATTTCTTCATACTAAATCTCATGATACAATCTTGCAATAGGAAGCCCTACCACATTGTTGTAATCTCCTTCTATAGACTTTACAAAACGTCCACCCAGACCTTGGATAGCGTAACTGCCGGCTTTATCACTACATTCACCGCTTGCCACATACCAATCGATTTCCTCCTTGGTCATAGGATAAAAATCCACTCTGGTGGCCTCATGAAAGGTTTTGTGAGTCACCATCCCACCCTCTCTTTTAAAAAGGGTTACTCCGGTGAATACATAATGACTGTTTCCGGAAAGTCCAGCAAGTGTTTCCTTGGCATCCTCTTCGTCTCTAGGTTTCCCTAAAATCCGGTTCTCATACGCAACTACCGTATCCGAGCCAATGACCAGCACATCCCCCTCCGTCTTGTCAAACACATCCTTTGCCTTGATATAGGAAAGCTCCTCCACTACCTCCTCGGGCAGTGTCTTCGTAATCACCTCTTCCACATCACTGACAATTACTTCAAACTCCCAGCCAAGCTGGTTAAGAAGCTCTCTGCGGCGAGGCGACGCCGATGCTAATATAATTCTCATCTTACGCCTCCAGACCTAACAGATAATCAATAAACTGCTGAGCAGTTCTGCCGGATAATCCACCATGCTGAAGCTCCCACTTATTTGCCTCTAATAAAAGCTGCTCCTGAGGCATCTGGATACCATAACGCTCAGCCAATACGGAGACAATATTCTGGAATTCCTTTTTGCTTGGAGAACCAAAGTAAATGGTCACTCCGAATCTGGATACCAGAGACAACTTCTCCTGTACCGTATCTCCTGTGTGCATATCCTGCCTGATTTCCTCACGGTCATTAAAGTTCTCACGGATTAAATGTCTTCTGTTAGAGGTTGCATAAATCAGCACATTCTCCGGCTTTCTCTCAAGACCACCCTCGATTACCGCCTTTAAATACTTGTATTCAATCTCAAATTCCTCAAAGCTAAGGTCATCCATATAGATGATAAACTTATAATTACGATTCTTAATCTGGCTGATTACATCATTCAAATCCTGGAACTGATGCTTATATACTTCGATAATACGAAGTCCCTTATCATAATATTCATTTGCAATAGCCTTGATACAGGAAGATTTACCGGTTCCCGCATCACCGAAAAGAAGGCAATTATTAGCCTTTCTTCCTGAAACAAAAGCTTCCGTATTGTCCACCAGCTTCTTCTTGGCAATCTCATAGCCTACTAAGTCATCCAGCTTCACATGGGCAATATTTAAAATAGGATTAATGGCTACTCCATTTTCATCACGTGCAATACGGAAGGACTTATGCAGACCGAACTTACCCACACCATATTCTTTGTAAAACTGTGTCAGGGTATGCTTCATCTCTTCTGCGGTAGCATCCTTATTAAAACTCTCCGCCAGCTCGCAGATACGCGCACAGATACGTTTATTGTATACCTTGCTCTCCTGTTTGCTGCTCTGATACTGCTGAATCATAGCAAACTCCGGAACCTTTAATACCTCAAGCATCTCTGCAAAATCATAGTCATAAAATTCCTTGAAAATCACGATATCATGAAGTGCTGCCACATTAATGCTGCCCTCGATTTCCCCACGAATCTCACAGCCACTGCTGTAGCTGTTCTCATTATTTACAAGGAGATTGGCAAGATAACAGTGCCACAGATTCCCATGGAAGCCATAGCTTCCCGCCATCTCAATCAAACGGTGGATGCAATCATATAATAGGGCTGACATATCCTCCGCATTATAATACTCATCCTTATAATGCTCCATCAGGAAAGCCATATCATACAGAAGGTCACCATCTTCAAAATTTCTATATACAATTAATTCCTGTTCTCTCATAGTACTCGTCCTTAATAATTGCCTAAAATCTTTAAATTCTTAGCTTCCTCACGAAGTCCTCTCAAAGCATTCTTTACTGCGCTGTCCCCAAGATTTCCTTCGAAATCAACAAAGAAACGATATTCCCAGTTGCGGTCTTCCACAGGGCGGCTCTCAATCTTTGTCATGTTAAGATTGTTGTAGATAAAGTGTGAAATCATATGGTACAGGGAACCGCTCTTATGAGGAATCTCAAAACAAAGGCTGATTTTACTTGCATCCTTCTTGAATACCTTCTGATTGGTTACAATAATAAATCTGGTGGAGTTGGTATCACAATCATTAACTCCCTTTCTTAGAACCTCCAGACCATAAATCTGTCCTGCAATTTCACTGGCAATAGCTGCCTGCGTCTTATCCCCTTCATCTGCTACCTTCTTGGCCGCAAAAGCATTATTTTTCATACTTACCTGTCTGAAATCTCTATCACGTAAAAATCTCTCACTCTGCATCAGAGACTGGGCATGAGAATAGACGGTTTTAATATCCTCTTCCTTGGCTCCCGGTACGCCCAGCAGACAGTGCTCAATCTTAATAATCTGCTCGCCTACAATATAATTCTCAAACTCTACCAACAAATCGTAAATCTCATTAACAATCCCTGCGGTAGAATTCTCGATGGGAAGTACTGCAAACTCCGCACTGCCCTCCTCAATTGCTGCCATGGCATCACGGAAGGTATCCACATGAAAGCTGTCAATTTCGTCCCCGAAATACTTCAGCATGGCTGCATGCGAATACGCACCCTCCGCTCCCTGAAACACAACACGGGGTTTCCCTGTATAAAGCTCCTCCACACCGATAAAAGGAAGCTGTCCCTGCTGTCCGTTCTCTGCCAGAATCTGATACTGCAGCTTACGGCTCATTGACATAATCTGCTCAAAAAGCTCCTCAATTCCCTGACTGTTAAAATCGTTGTGTGTCAGAGACTTTACCTTGGAAATCTTCTCCACCTCGCGCTGCTTATCAAATACCTTTTTTCCTACGGAAATCTTATATTCCGCCACCTGCTTGCAAAGTTCCATTCTATCCTCATACAACTTTACAATCTGTGAATCGATCACATCCAGTTTATCACGAAGCTCTAGTAAATCCATAACTCTCCTACCTCTATGTATAAATAATCATTTTAATAATGATTGTACCCCAAAACATACTTGATAGCAAGGAAAAGAAAATGTATACTTAAAACAGAGAGAAAACAAAGGAGGAGTATCTGTGAAAAAAAATACTAAACCAATTCTCATTGCTGTTCTTATAGTCATAGTTTTAATTATACTTCTTGTTGCTAACTGGTTTTTAACCCGTGTTACCATGAATCCGGAAGGAACTATCGGTAATACCGCAGGCAATCTGAATAATGGAGGTCTCTTTTGCGAATATAACGGCTATGTATATTTTTCCAATGTGGGCGACGACGGCTGCCTCTACCGCATGAAACCGGATGAGTCTGAGAAGGAAAAGCTTCTGGACGTACGACCGGGCAATATTTTAGCCGGTGGCGACTATCTGTACTATTTTCAGTTCGGTGTTTCCGGTGAAATGGGTCTGGGGAATATCCGCTCCAGCCACGATTTTCACAGGGCAGAATTAGATGGTGATAATATCACTTCCGTAGAGACGGATGTGGTCGTTACCGGACAGCTGGTAGATAATTATCTCTACCTTCTGATAGCAGGCGATGAACACCCCATCTTCCGCAAGGTAAAGATTGATAAGAGTGAACGCCTTGATTTGGCACAGTATGAAGTCAATCCTGCATGTGCCAGAGATGGTCTCATCTATTATAACGGTACCGAAAGAGATCATTATCTGTACACCTTTAATACCAGCAATCATGGTATCACCGAGCTCTGGGCCGGTAATATCTGGTATCCTACCATTGACGGAGACTACATATACTACATTGATGTAGGCAACAATTATAGATTGTGTCGTTATTCTCTGAGTAATAATATTGTGGAGATATTGACTGATGAACGCATAGAGTGCTTCAATGTGGGAAGCGGATATATTTATTATCAGGTTTCTTCCCAGACAAAGCCTGCGTTAAAGATGATGGCTACGGATGGTAGTGGACTTACTACCATCGCAGAGGGTAATTTCACCAAGATTAATATGACTTCCAGATATGTTTATTTTCAGGAATTTAACGAGGAGGATACCATGTATCACTCCCCTATCGGTTCCACCACTTATTCTTCTATGTGATCGAGACCCTGACTTAAGATATTAACAATATGAGAGTCTGCAAGCGAGTAAAAAATCGTCTTGCCGACTCTTTTATTTTTCACCAAATCCATCTGCTTTAAAACTCTAAGCTGATGGGAAACTGCGGATTGACTCATACCGATTAAATTGGCGATATCAAATACACACATTTCTGAGCATAAAAGCACGTATAAAATCTTGAGTCTGGTAGGGTCACCAAATACCTTGTAGAACTCTGCCAAGTCCTGCATTTCCTCTTCCGGCGGCATTGTTTCATTGACTTTTCCTACGATTTCCTCACTTGCAAATAAAAAACTATGCTCCATCCTTGTATTCCTCTCTTATTCTTCCTTCAGCCAGAGACTCTTCATCCCGTCTGTCATAGTAAAGTTTCCGTCTTCTTCTACAAAAAGAGCTTCCGCCCCGCACTGCTTAGCCAGTTCCATGCCCTTCTCTTTTCCAAGTACAAAGCAGGCGGTAGACAATGCGTCACACAATAGGCCGCTGTCGCTTACAATCGTAACGCTGCACAGGCCTGACCTTGCCGGATATCCGGTCTCGGGATCCATAATATGATGGTACCTCTCATCGCCTACAAGAACAAATCTCTCGTAATCCCCTGAGGTTGCAATAAAGCAGTCCCCTTCTACCTGAAGATATCCCAGATAAGAGCCTTCTTCTCTGGGATGGACCACTCCAATCAACCAGTCCATACCATCGTCCTTCTGTCCCCAGATAAGATTACTTCCACCAACGGAAATAACTGCTGCCGGAATCTCTTTTTCCAGCAAAATATCTTTAATAACGTCACAGGCAATTCCTTTTCCTACAGCCCCCAAATCTATGCTCATCCCTAACGGCATGGTAAGACTCTGCTCCATGACAAGCTTCTCATACCCTACATTGGTAAGAGCTGCTGCCAGCTCCTCCTTCCCGGGTATCACAAAGCCCTCCGGAGCATCGGCGTGAGCATCAATATTCCACAGCCTGGTAACTTCTCCCACTGTCACATCCAGTGCCCCACCGCTCTTTTCTGAAATCTCCCACACCTTCTGAAGATGTTCATACAGGAAATCCGATACCTGCACACACTCTCCACCGCTATGGTTTATCTTCCAGATTTCACTGTCCTCCACACGGTAGGACAAGTACCGGTTCTCCAGCTCCTTAAGTTTTTCTGCAATCAGTGTCTGCACCTCCTCCCCCTGCTGCTCATCCTCAACATAAAGATTCACGCCAACTACCGTTCCCATGGCAACAAAGGTCCGTGAAACCATCTCTTGCTTCTTGAAAGAGCTGCAGCCTTCCAAAAGCAGCACCGCAAGCATATATACCACTATTATACAATTTCTTTTTTGGCAGTGCCACTTCATATTTTCATTCCTTTCTGATATACTATTGCATTATGAAAAAGGAAACACAAACAAATTCAAAAGCCCTCCAGGCTCTTATATCAATTATCATACTTTTACTGATTGGCAGTACGGTGAGCATCTTCCTAATGAGTACTTCCGAAAGTACCTACACTGCCTGCATTTATCAGGAGGGAAAGCTTATAGAAAGCATTGACCTATCCACGGTTACTCAAAGCTATCAGCTCACATTTGAAGCAGAAGATGGTAGCTACAATACCGTAGAAATCAGACCGGGACAAATTGCCGTCACCGAAGCCTCCTGCCCCGATCACATCTGTGTGAATCAAGGATTCATTGGCAATTCCATGTTGCCTATTACCTGCCTTCCCAACAAGCTGGTAATACAGCTGGTGGAAAATTCCCCGGGAATTACCCCCGATGCAATTACTTACTAAAGGATACTTATGGAACACTCATCATCTACCAAACATTTAACGACACTGGCACTTTTCACCACATTAGCTCTGGCCATTTACGGCGTTGAGAGCCTGCTTCCCCCACTTCTGCCCATACCGGGAATGAAACTGGGACTTGCCAATATCATTACCTTATTGGTCCTTACCAAGTATCATGCTAAGGACGCCTTTTTGGTGCTCCTTGCCCGCATTCTGTTATCTACCTTCGCCTTTGGTCAAGCCGTTAGTCTGCTCTACAGCTTATGCGGTGGTATCTGCTGCTTTGCTATCATGTGTCTTATCAAGCATCTGCTTAGAGGAAAGTACCTCTACATTACAAGCATCTTTGGTGCTATCTTTCACAATCTGGGACAAATCATGATAGCGCTCCTGCTGACTCGTACCATCGGCGTACTGTCCTATCTGCCCTTCCTGATAATCTGTGCCATCGCCACCGGACTATTCACCGGACTTTGCGCACACTTCGCCATAAAGCTGCTCCATGGTCTTCCCCAGTAATGGATGACGGAAATTGGGCGCCAGCTGACACATGGGTTTCAATACAAAATCTCTGTTCTCCATATCTACATGGGGAATAATCAACGTATCTGATTCGTAAACTATTTTATCATAAAAGATAATATCCAAATCAAGAGTACGAGGCCCCCAGCGAAGGGTTCTCTTTCTTTCTGCCATTTCCTCGATTTCATGTAATTTCACGAGAAGCTCCTCCGGCGTAAAAAGAGTTTTAATCTTCACTGCACCGTTTAAAAAGTCCTCCTGCTCTACGCCACCGTAGGGCTTGGTCACAATAATGTCTGACACACCTTCCATAAAAGTATCCGGCAACTTTTTAAGTTCCTCTAGTCCAAGCTGAATATACTTATCCTTCTCTCCCATATTGGAGCCGATCGCCACATAGACGGTATGCCAGCCTCTGTGAATCTTCACCGATACGCTTTCAAAAGGCAGGCCGATAGGTGCCTTGGGCTTACGAATCTCTATATCCAATGCATGTATCAATGGAAAGGACTGCAATATCTCCGCAGCCAAAGTCTCAGCCACTGTCTCAATCAGCCGCACCGTATGACTCTTCATCCAATCATTCACCAAATGAGATACTTCACCATAGTGGGTAGACAAAAGCAAATCATCGTTTAGCCCTGCCCCTCGCAAATCCGTATATAATACCATATTTATAAAGAAGGGCTGTCCCTTTTCATTTTCCTCCGGAAATACGCCGTGATATGCATACACCTCTAAATTGTCTATTCGTATCTGATCCATTACTTCTCTTATCTCCCTAATATCGCCTCGGTCATACGAATGACTCTTACATTTTCTTTCACATCATGCACCCTTACAAAGCTACAGCCCTTCATAACTCCAAGCACCGTAGTTGTCAACGTACCTTCTAAACGCTGATCCGCAGGCAGATCAAGGGTAAGACCGATGACTGATTTTCTACTGCAGCCCAGTAGCACCGGCAGATTGAAACACGCTAGCTCCTCCAGCTTGTTTATAATCTCCAGATTCTGTTCATAGCTCTTAGCAAAACCCACTCCCGGATCAATCATAATCTTATCACCGGCAATTCCGGCTCCTACCGCAAGCCGCACGGATTCCCTAAGATCATCCTTGATATCCTTAATATAATCCTTATACTCTGTATCCTTGCGGTTGTGCATAAGGCAGCAGGCTACACCGCTTTTCCCAATTACCCCGGCCATCTGCCCATCATATTTCAGTCCCCAAATATCATTAATCATATCTGCTCCTGCTAAAATCCCTGCCCGGGCCACCCCGGATTTATAGGTATCAAGGGAAACCGGTACATCAAAACGAGCCTTTACCGCCTCAATCACCGGCACCACTCTGCTGATTTCTTCTTCGTCAGCAAGTAAGGTATATCCTGGTCTGGTGGATTCTCCTCCGATATCCAGGATATCCATTCCCTCACTCAGCATCTCCTCCACATGCAGCAGTGCCTTGTCCATATCCCTCCATTTGCCGCCGTCTGAGAAAGAATCCGGCGTCACATTGAGGATTCCCATACAATAGGTATGATTCTTTACATCAAAATCTCTGTTTCCAATACGCATCAATACTAAAACTCCAAATATAAATTTTTCTTACTTTTACTCCAGTCACATTCCTTTTCTGCCTTACAACTAAAGCAGGGACGGCTCAGCTTGTCCCCACGATAGATGATTCCGGACAAGGTCTTCTCCCCGGCAATCTCCTTACTCCGATGATTACCGATTGCCTCTAAGATTTCTTTCTGTTCTTCCTCGGTGAAACCGCATTCTGTGAGAATCTCCGGTGCAAGTACTACGCTTGCTTTTTCGTGGGGCGTTCCATCTGCGTACTGCACATGACGACCGATATCATGAAGAAGTGCCGTAGCATAAATAAACTCCTTGGAAATCTTAAGGCGCTCCTCTAGATTTAGCTGCATGGCAATCCTTGCCACATCCAAAAAGTGGCTCATATTATGACAGCAGAAGAGCCTGTTCTCTTCTGCTGCGTTAATTTTCTCAAGATGCATTTTGTATTTTTCATTGGTTAAAATGCGATTTACTCTGTCCACGGCCCCTCCTACTTCACCATCTGGAAAAATCTGTTCTGAAGGGCTTCCTGCTCCTGAAAAATACCTCTGCAGGCAATAGTCACGGTCTTGCTGCCCGGCTTCTTCACGCCACGCATGGTCATACACATATGCTCTGCCTCCACCATTACCATCACTCCCTGAGGTGAAAGATGCTCCATAATAGCATCCGCAATCTGTCCGGTCATTTGCTCTTGAATCTGGGGACGCTTTGCGTATACCTCCACCGTTCTGGCAAGCTTACTTAAGCCTACCACCTTACCATTTGGAATATAGGCCACATGTGCCTTTCCATAGAAGGGCATCAGATGATGCTCACAGGAAGAATAAAATACGATGTCCTTTTCTACCACCATTTCATTATTATCTACGGTAAACACCTTGGAAAGATGACCCGAAGCATCCTCATAGAGTCCTGCAAAAATCTCCTGATACATTCTGGCAACTCTCTGGGGAGTCTCTAAAAGTCCCTCTCTGGTCACATCTTCGCCGATTCCTTCCAATATAAGCTTTACGCCCTCTTCAATCTTCTTCTGATCAAACATTTATCTAAAACTCCTAGTCACTACCTATTTTCTACCAGTTTTATCATTGCTCCTAAGTAGGATAGGGAACCAAAGGAAAGAATTACATCATCCTTACCTGCCAGCAGATAGGCAAGCTCCACCGCCTCCTCTAAGCTGGCAGCTGCTGTCACACTGGGATGCACCTTTGCCACCTCACTAGCCAGCTCATAGCTGTCCATGGCCCGTGAGTTGCTTGGCGTTTTCACCGTGATAATCTGGTCTGCATACTTTGCGGTAAGCTCTATGATTTTCTCATATTCCTTATCCCTTAATATTCCCATTATATATATAATCCGCTTATTTGTAAAATAAAATGCGATAGACTCTGCAAGTTTCTTTGCCCCATCCTCATTGTGGGCCCCATCCACGATAAAGTACGGCTTCTTACTGATAACGCTGAACCGTCCCAGCCACTTGGTCTCCTTGAGCCCTTTGTAAAGAGCATCCTCTGCAATTACAAACCCGCATCTTCCTAAGGCCTCAGCTACTTCCACCGCCAACATGGCATTCTCTATCTGATAGGTTCCTAGAAGCAGAATCTGCAAATCCTTATATTTACCATAGTTAAATTTCTGCCCGGAAAGTGAGGAACGGACTTTTTTCAACTTCTCCGGCTCTACAAAAGTAAGCTCCGCACGCTTTTCTTCGCATTCCCTCTGAATCATACCGGCAGCAGCAGCCTCTTGTCTCTGAGATACCACCAGACAGCCTTCCTTGATGATTCCTGCCTTTTCCCATGCAATCTTCTCCAGCGTATCACCCAGATACTGCATATGATCCATACTGATGGATGCCAACACTGCCACTTTTGTAGTGGTAATCAGATTGGTAGCATCTCCTCTGCCCCCCATTCCGGTCTCCAGCACCACAATATCCACCACCATCTCCTTAAAGTACAAAAATGCCATGGCAGTTTCAAATTCAAAGGGGGTGGGGTGATGAAAACCATCTGCAACCATTTCCTCACAGACCGCTTTTAACTGTTCTGTCAGCTCACAAAGCCTTTTCCGGGAAATGGGACGCTCGCCCACCTGAATTCTCTCACGATATTCAAAGATTGTGGGGGAAATATATCGTCCCACCTTATAACCTGCACACTTTAAAATAGTAGACACAAAAGCAAGTGTGGACCCTTTTCCGTTACTTCCCGCAATATGAACAAATTGTAAATCATCCTGAGGATTCCCTACACGCCTACAAAGCTCTTTTATGGTATCAAGCCCCGGTTTGATTCCATATTTACTTAAATCTTCAATATACTCTACCGCTTCCTGATATTTCATAAACACCTGTTAACCCCTCTGGCCCGCCAGATAGTTTTCCTTCTCCTGTCGCATTTTCTTCATTAAAATAATATAGCATATCCATAAAAAGATACCTGCACTGAGCCATGCTGCCACATTGGCCACACAGACACCGGCATAGCTTGCCATATAAGCCGCAATAAAAGCCACCACCGCTCTGCTTACCAGCTCCACAACACCACCCATCATAGGCAGGAATCCGAAGCCACAGGCCTGCAACGCATTTCGGAAAATAAAAATCATTCCCAACGGAATAAAGAAAGCTCCGCAGATTAAAATATAGGTTTCCGCATATCCAAGAACCACTTCCACATCCTCCGTTACAAACAACCGGATTACATAAGGCAGAAGCTGATAAATCACACCGTAAATCACTACCGCATACACTGCCGAAAGAATATTGGCAAATTTAACCCCTTTATGAATACGGTCCAAATCATTGATACCACGATTCTGCGCACAATAGGTAGCCATGGTAGATCCCATGGCCATAAAAGGCTGGGTTACCAGCTGCTCCACCTTGCAGGATACGGAGTATGATGCAACCACCGTAGAGCCAAGAAGATTCAGTGCCGACTGCACCAATATGGTTCCTACCGCCGTGATGGAAAACTGCAGTGCCATAGGAATACCCACCGAAAGCTGCTTCATCACTCTGTCAGTTTCCAGCTTCAGATGTGATTTATTAATGTGCAGAAGCGGAACCTTCTTTACGATATAAATAAAGCAAAGAACTCCTGACACTGCCTGAGAAATAATGGTAGCATAAGCTGCACCGCCCACGCCCATATGTCCATATACAATCAGTACATAGTCAAGCACAATATTTACCACCGATGATATCACTAAAAGAACCAGCGGCACCACACTGTTACCAATCGCTCTTAAGATACTTGCCTGCATATTATAAAGTACACTAAAGCCAATACCGGCACAGATAATAATGATGTACTCCTTAGTCATGGCAAAAATATTTTCCGGCGTATTCATAATATGAAGAAGACTGTCCATGATTCCGATACTAAACGCAGTCATAACCACGGTTACAATCACCGCCAGCACCGCCCCGCTACCGATGCTCTTCTTCATACCTTCCTTATCCCCTGCGCCATATCTCTGGGCAGTAAGCACGGTAAAGCCGGTAGTCAGTCCTTGGGTAAATCCCAAAATGAGGAACGTAATAGACCCGGTAGCTCCTACTGCAGCTAAAGCATCTACTCCCAAGGTACGCCCTACAATAATGGTATCCGCCATACTGTAAAACTGCTGAAAAATATTACCAATGATAAGAGGAATAATAAATTTAACAATTAATTTCAAGGGACTGCCCTTGGTCATATCAAGTTCCATGGAATACCCGCCTTTCGTAAAATCTCCACAAACAAGCAGACAGGATTATACACCCTGCCTGCATCAATTTCCTATACCACTTAACCTTCAGAATCTACAAGATCCACTTCTGTCACATCATCAGAACCGATATCTAGCATATTCACGGTTCTTCTTTTAATTCTGGCTTCTTCAGACTGCTTTAAAAGAAATTCCTTAATGGGTCTGCCATTCTTAATATGCTGAAGTATGAGCTTCGGGTGTGTGGTATCTCCGGTAAAGCAGGTAATGGTAGCAAGTCCAAACATGCGCTCAAAAAGACTTGCAGATAACTCTACATCCTGAATCTTATACATATAACAATCGTTCTCTACCACCTTAAGAAATCCGGCTTTAATGGTCAGCATATCTTCTTTAATTGTATATTTTGTAAAGGTAAAGGGTAATCCTAAAAATACCCATCTTTTTCTTTCCACAAATTCCATAGCCATACCTTTGTCCTCCCTTCAACACCTCGTGAAATTATCCAGCGCATCCATTCGCAAAATCGCATCTTCGATGCTTTCCTTTTGCTCATGAATGGCTTCTCGCCATATAGCTTTATAGAAGCAGTCCCTTGCAAGCAAGCTTGTATGTTCTGCCTCTATAAAGCTGCATGGCTCTGCATAATTTCACTATACTAGTTTTTCCTCTCAGATGCAATAAATTTCTTTGCACATATGCCCTCTATGTGGTATGATATTTTCAAGAAATTTGTCGAGGAGGTATCCCTATGACAGCAAAAGAATGTATTAAGGGTCGCCGCAGTATTCGTAAGTTTAAAGAAGAAGCGGTATCACACGATTTAATTGCAGAAATCGTGGAAACAGCAAGTTATGCGCCCAGCTGGAAACATACCCAGATTGTCCGCTATATTGCTGTAGAAGGAGAGAAGAAGGCACAGCTTTCCCAGTGTACTTCTGCTTATCCTCACAATGGCGAGATCATTGCGCAGGCACCTATGTGTATGGTTGTTACCATTATCAAAAACCGAAGCGGTTTTGAACGCGACGGTTCCTACTCCACTCATCGCGGAGAAGGCTGGCAGATGTATGATGCCGGCGTAGCAAGCGAGGCACTTTGTCTGGCTGCATATGAAAAGGGTCTCGGCACCGTAATTATGGGTATTATCGATGACGATAAAATCGCCGAAATTTTAGACGTTCCCGCAGACCGTGAGGTAATCGCTGTGATTCCAATCGGATATCCTGACGAAGAACCTACTGCTCCTCGCAGAAAGCCTGTAGAGGAATTATTGTCATTCCAATAATCAATGAATATGATAAGTCGGAGAGCCTTACTCTTCGACTTTTCTTTGGAAAAAAAGAAATCAGGAGGAAAAAACATGAGACATCTGATGAGTCCGTTGGACTTTACTACTGAAGAATTAGAGAAGCTGTTCTGCTTAGCTAATGACATTGAAAATAATAAGGAGAAATATGCACACGCCTGCGACGGTAAGATTCTGGCTACCTGCTTCTACGAGCCAAGTACCAGAACCCGCCTCAGCTTTGAATCAGCTATGATTCGTCTGGGCGGTCAAGTCATCGGCTTCTCCGATGCCGGCTCCTCTTCTGCCGCAAAAGGTGAAAGCGTTTCCGATACTATCCGTGTTATCTCCGGCTACGCAGACATCTGTGCCATGAGACATCCTAAGGAGGGTGCTCCCATGGTTGCTATGGAGAAATCCTTGATTCCTGTAATCAACGCAGGTGATGGTGGTCACCAGCATCCCACCCAGACCTTAACGGACTTACTTACCATCCGTTCCTTAAAGGGCTCTCTCTCCGGCTTTACCATCGGTCTTTGCGGCGACTTAAAGTTCGGCAGAACCGTACACTCCCTTATTGATGCACTGGTTCGCTACGATAATATCAATTTTATCTTCATCTCCCCGGATGAACTGAAGATTCCTGATTACATTATCGAAATGTTAAAGAACAAGAATATTCCTTACAAAGAGGTTAGCAGTTTAGATGAGGTAATGCCTCAGCTGGATTTATTATATATGACTCGTGTTCAGAAGGAACGTTTCTTCAACGAAGAGGATTACATCCGTTTAAAGAATTACTATATCTTAGACACCGAGAAGATGCAGCTTGCAAAGCCGGATATGCTGGTTCTTCATCCCCTTCCACGTGTGAATGAAATCTCCGTAGAAGTGGACAATGACCCGAGGGCAGCATACTTTAAGCAGGCAGAGTACGGTGTATATGTGCGTATGGCACTGATTCTCACATTATTAGAGCTGGCATAGGAGGTAAGGATATGTTAAATGTAGGACAGATTGAAGAAGGATTTGTATTAGATCATATTAAAGCAGGAAAAAGCTTATCCATCTACGAGCATCTTCAGCTGGACAAGCTGGATTGTACCGTAGCAATTATTAAAAACGCCCGCAGTGGTAAAATGGGTAAAAAGGATATCTTAAAGGTGGAATGTGATATCAATCAGTTAGACTTAGATGTCTTGGCATTCATCGACCACAACATTACGGTGAATGTTATCAAAGACTGCGAAATCGTAGAAAAGAAGGTTCTTGTTTTACCTAAGACCATCAAAAATGTCATCAGATGTAAGAACCCCAGATGTATTACCTCCATTGAGCAGGAACTTCCCCACATCTTCGTTCTTGCAGATGAGCAGAAGGAAGTATACCGCTGCAAGTACTGTGAAGAGAAGAATACCGAACGCTTCTAAGGAGGCTGCTTATGCAACAGATATTTGAAGCGATTAACAATTTTTTTAAGTTCGTTACCCCGGTATCAGATTTCTTCTGGGATTTTCCCACAAATCTCTCCTGGTATGCGAACATCCCCATTCTAGGGGACTTTTCCCTGGCAATTATTTTGTTAGTAGGCTCCGGTATCTACTTCTCTATTCGTACCGGATTCATTCAGTTGACCCACTTTAAAAGGGGAATCAATCTACTAACCCAAAAGAAAAAGGAAGAAACCGGTATTTCTTCCCTTGCTGCATTCTTTCTAAGCTCCGCCATGCGAGTCGGTCCCGGCAACATCTTAGGTGTAACAGGTGCTATCGCAGTCGGAGGTCCCGGTGCCATCTTCTGGATGTGGGTTTCCGCCTTCTTCGGCATGGCAACCGCTTATGTGGAAGCTGTGTTAGCCCAGATATTCAAGGAAAAGAAGGAGGACGAATTTATCGGCGGACTTCCCTTCTATGGTCAAAAGCTATTGGGCAACAAGGCCTGGGCAGGCATCGGTCTTTCCGTGATGTATATTGTCTATGCTATGTGCTGTCTTCCGGCACAGGGCTTTAACGTAGTAAGCTCCATCGGTCAGATGGCTGAGATTTTAACCGGAACCACCATCAGCACCACCTCCTTATTTTATTACGTGGTGGCTGCGCTGATTATCCTGGCAACTGCTGTGGTTGTTTTCAAGGGCATCAAGCGGGTAACTGAGGTAACCGACAAAATGGTTCCTGTAATGGCAGTTGTATACATTGTTACTGTTTTATTATTAGTGTTTGTTAATTTTAAGAGTATTCCACTCTTCTTCGCCTCTGTATTTGGCGGTGCATTTACCCCTCAGGCAATCTTCGGCGGCGCCTTCGGTACTGTACTAGCACAGGGCGTAAAGCGTGGTCTTATGAGCAATGAAGCCGGACAAGGTACCATCACCATGGCAGCCGGTGCTGCAAGCTGTGACCATCCTTGCGATCAGGGAATCGTTCAGTCCATCGGCGTCTTCCTTGATACCATGGTCATCTGTACCTTAACCGGATTTGTGGTTGTTATGGCACACCTTTGGACCGGAAGTGATCCGGAAGGGTGGTTTGCAATGGACAGACTTCCTAAGTTCTTAACCTCTGCGGCAGAGCTTACTCCCGGCAGAGCCCTTAATCCGGTGGTAATGTTTTTGCTTACCCTATGCTTCTGCTTATTCGCTTACACCTGTCTGCTGGGAATGATTAGCTTCTCTGAAATCGTTGCCAACCGCATAAGCACCAAGAAAAGCTTCTTAAATGGAATCCGTATCCTTGGCCTTTTTATTGCCACCTTCGGAATCCTCTGCTCTATGGCAGGTCTTGATCTTGGGAACCTTTGGGCCATCTCTGATTTAGGCAATATCTTAATCGTATTTGCCAATATCCCGCTGCTTTACCTTGGAGCCAATTATGTATTCAAGGCTACGAAGCAATATAAAAAGGATGCAAACTCTAGGTTTTCATCCAAAACCATTGACTATGCAGAAGAACTTTATTGGGATAAGAAGTAGCACTGTGAAAATGATTTTAGGGCGACTGCATTGCAGCCGCCCTAATTTAATATAGTTTATTACCTGTTAAAACTTCATACACCTCCGCAATATCATCCAGCGGTGCTGCAAAGTACTGCAAATCAAAACCAATTTCCCTTACTTCACCGATAGCCATTCCTACCAGATATCCCTTCTCATCCACAATAGCAGAACCGGAATTGCCTGCCACCAAAGGAATGGTCATTTCCAAAACAATATCCTCAAAATACTTATTGGTTACAAAGCCTACAGCCTGTCCTGACTTAGTCTCCACTACTCCCTCTTTTCCTAACAGAGTTAAAGAAAGTGCTCCGCCTTCCTGTAGGAATAATTCCCAACGTTTCTTACTTACCGGAATTTTCTGCAGCTGTGATAATGTTTTCTCCGCAATTGCCGTTTTTTCAATCACCGCTATTCCTACATCGTGGATTTCATCGTAGCCCAGACAGGTAAATTCAGCCTGCTCTCCGTCATAGAAATATGCCTTCCCCTGCTCTGCTACATACAGTACATGAGCATTGCTACATATGTAAACATTGTCCTGATCTATCTCCAGAATATAGCCGCTTCCGAAATGTTCTACTCCCTGCTCATCTATAAGTGTCAGATGAAGGAGTGACTTAATAAGCTCCTCCTGCGAAACATCCTTCTCTCCCATCGCCTTATATATCACTGCACCAAGAACACAACATATAATGATTATTCCTATAATCACTATCCAGATTTTCTTTTGCATACACTCCGTCCTCCCAACGAAAGAAACGGTGGCTTTTCGCCACCGTTTCCATTATAACACGTATGAATTATTCTTCAACAGGTACATACATTGAGGAATAATCAGAATTAATGGTATTGAAAGCGGTAATAACGCCATCGCCATTTAATTCAAATACATTCCAAATGTAACCAGGAGTATTTCCAGGTACATTGTAGGTTCTAAGTAAGGTTGAACCCTTGTAAACCTTTACAGTTGCACCAGAGTTAGACATCTCGTATGACTCACTGTCACCACCATTGGTCCAATCATGTACAGAATAACGATATACAGAACCAGGAGCAACTTCTCTAATAACAGTTACAGTCTCAGGACCATAAGAAGAAGTATCATCTACGTCAAGCTCTGCTACAAGAACATCATTCTCATAATGCTGCTTATCAGCAAAGTATACATGGAACATTTCATCACTAGTCTCTGTATGACCACATAAGTGAGAGTCTAAGTCTCTAGGAGTCTCGCCCCAAGTTAATACGATTCTGTATTCACCATCGCCCATATCTGAAGGGTTAAGTACTGCGTTCTGAGGAATACCACTTTCCATCGAAAGACTCATAACGTTCTCTACCTGAGTAACATATCCATTTACACTATAAGTAGCAGTATAATATCCTCTAGGTAATTCGATGCTATAGTTACCTTCTGCATCAGTAGTTACAGTATCTACTACTGCACCAGATGATCCCCAGTTATTGCGGAACTGGATGGTAACATTTGCAATACCCTGACCGGTAGTTGCACTTGAAACATTACCAGCAACACCATTAGCACCTTCGCTTGAAGTACTTAATAAGCTAACCGGCTGAGTCTCAACAGCATCAGTACCAGCAACATCTAAAGAAGCAATTGTTAATCCTAAATAACCTTCAGCGGTTACGGTGATTCTATATGTACCAGGAATCAGAGAAGGGAATTCATATCTACCATTCTCATCAGCCCATACTCTGTAAAGACCATTACCAACGTATCCGTCAGCATTTCCACCAGATACAGTACTATTATCATTATCAGAAACAGTACCTGCGGTACGATTTAAACCGGTACCGGAAGTAAGCTGTGCTTCTACCATTGCATTTGCAATAGGCTCACCTGTTTCAGGGTCAGTTAAATGACCGGTTACAGTAACCTCTTCATATACAGGTGCTACTGCAGAACCTGAGCAACCAGAAGACTGTGGAAGACCTTCCCAAGTAGGTCTGCTACTCCATCTACCTTCGCTTGCACCAAACTGTAAATAATGTCTGTATAACTGGAATACATCATTTCCAAATGCAGCCATTAAATCAGGATACTTCTCTGCATAATAGGTAGCATTGAACTTGCCTGAACCAAAAGAATTTCTTCCTTCGTTAACACCATAGGTAAGGTAATGGGTTAAATAACCATCCCAATTGTCACCGTATACAGCTTCCAGATCCGGGTTAGCCTCACGGTATTTCTTTAAATCAATTAAATCGGTCAATGAGCTCTTTCTGCCCTCAGCAACACCATTGTTGATATAGTGCTCTAATAAAGCATCCTCATCATCTCCGATTGCTTCCTGTAAATCCACATACTCTTCTAAATATGTGTCAGCTACAAATAAATCCTTTACTTTGTAAGCTTCGCCTGCTGCTAATGAAGTAAATGCAGATCCTAAAACCATACATCCAGCCACTGCAGCTACCAGCGCTCTTTTGAGTTTTTTAACAAACATCCTTGTTTCCCTCCTAAGTTTAGTAGTACTTTCGTACCTTGTAAAAGTAAGTATATAACTAAGAGTTCACAAATTCAAGTACTTTTTTCCCATTATTTTACTATTTATGCGAATCAACCAAATATTTATACATATTTTTGTTATATATTCAGATGCTCTCTAATTTCATCCAATACCTTTTTAAATCGTTTTGAACTCAATGGGTTATTCCGTAGTAAATGAAGCTTATGGATATCCTTAAATCGGAACAATCTCTCCCTATATTCCTGGGTAAGACGCATTTTCAGCTTCAGCTCACTCAAGGAATCCTTTACATCGTCCTTAAGCTCATCTGCTTTCTCTACAATCTCGTCCTTCTTCTCTATAAACTCATCCTTTAAATCGATGAGCACTTCCTTTCTTTCCTGAATCTCATCCCCTGCCACTGCCAGCAGTACATCCATTCGCTTCTGCAAATGGGCAATCTCATCATTTACCTTTTCTAGTCGGTACAGGATATCCTTCAAATCAAGGGCAGCCTTAAAGGACAGTACAAAATCACCGGACACCACCACGGAAATTCCCAAGGTCAGCACATGCTCCAGCTTATCCGGAATCTGTAGCACCAGCCTCTCTACCAAAGGGTGAATATATCTCGTGACCAGAACGGTCAATGCTCCCCATGCAAGGGTAGAGGACAAGCAGATGTGTCCCTTGTAATTAAACCTTTTGTGGGAATAATCCCAATAGCGCACAGCAAACAGAGCTTCCATTACCACTCCGGTCACGTACTCTAGTCCGGTGGCTCCTATGCAGCCTGCCAGATATACCAGCGGAATGTATCTTTCAAAGGGCTTTGACACCACCAGCATCATAATGGCCCCGCTACCATACAGGGGCAAAAAGGGGCCCCGCATAAAGCCACGGTTAATCAGTTTTTTCTGACATATAGACACATAGGCCGATTCAAAACACCATCCGAAAAAGCAATAAAAATAGAAAAATAAAATCCACTGAAATAATGTATAATCAAACATTCACGATCTCCTTACCGGAAAATATCAATTTCCACCCGTAGCTTTCCTTTTTTGGTTTCATAGTATGTACCGGTAAAAATAAACTTCCCGAAGCCCCGTAGGTTTACTACATCCTTCTCTTTTAAAAGTCTGGAATTATTCTCACAAAGCCTTCCGTTTACATACACCTTCTTACTGCGGAAATATTCTAAGATATCTCCTCTGGATTTGTTATAAACCTTCGCCAGACATACATCCATTCGCAAGGAAGGAAGCAGTACCTCCATATGCTCCGGCTCTTCGGTGGGAATATCCTTCCACTCCTCCACCAGCTCACATTTCACACTGGTATGTTTTATTTTGTCCAAATTGGTCAATATATATTCAGAAATAGATTTCAAACAAAAAAGATATGCTTCCTTGCCGGTAATCATAATATCACCAATGGTGCTGCGTTCGATTCCAAGATTCATTAACGCCCCCAGAAAGTCCCGATGGCTTAAGTTATCTGCAAATTTCTCGATAATAGGCATGATGTGGATACATACAATCGGATATTCTTCCTCATATCCAAAGTCCTCTGCACTGCCAAAGCGTACTACCTTGCGCTCTGCCGTATCCAGTCCACCCCAGAGTTCAAATTTCGTAAACCTTATATCTCCTGCCACCTGCCAGAAAATATCCTGATCGCTCAGTCCCAGAAAACCGGTGAATGTATACACATTCTGTTTAAAGGATTTGTCTGCCAAATCTTTAATACGATTCTTTAATTGTAATTCTTCTTTCCCTGCGTCCAGTCCCATGACTCTCCCTCTTTATTTAAAGAACCCCCGCACGAAAACGTGCGAGGGATACTCTTAGGTAAAACTAATAATTTCTTCTTTGGGAGCTTTCGTTTTCTCTACTTTGGAAGCATGTAAAACCGGGCCTTCTCCCTTATAATCTGCCCAATATTCTTTACTGACCGAAGCAGTCACTTCTACCCAGTCCTTGTTAGCAAGCTTATCTGCGTCCGCATATTCACAAGCGTATCCCAGGAAAGCCATATCATCTGCGCAACAGGTCATAGCCATTCTGCCCGGCACAAAGTATCCCTTAGGGAACCCGTCCGGAATCAGCACCATGGCTTTGAACCGAAGTGTCTTACCGACATATCTCTCCAAATGGTCCATTGAATCCAAATACCAGATTCCGTAACCTTCGTTATCCAAATCAATAATCTCTTGATTTAAATCATAGGGTAAATCTTCTTCAAAAATCTCATCAATTTCTCCCTCGGATCCCTCGAAGATCACATCTGCGGCAGAATTTACCGCCTTAATATTTCTCTTGTATACATTAAGCTCCTCAATACCGTCACAGCGATTAAAAATAATCATCTCCGACTTTCGAATCATCTCTGCTAAAAGAGAACGCATATTGGTATAGTACATCGGGAAGGTTGTGGCATCGATTGTAGTAATCTGTTGTTCAATCTTCCAATGCCAAGGAAGCTTCATTTCTTTGAAATTCCACATACCATTATACTCTACGATAATTCTCTCCGGTTTATGCTTCTTCTCCAGCTCTACCAGATTGTTCGTATTAAAATCTTCCTTGGAATCAATCCACTCTACAACAGAATTGCTCTTTCTCAGAAGCTCTGAGTCATATTCTACTTCACCCTCTTCACAGGCAATAATAAGAGTCTTCCCTTTAATACGAAAATATGGCTGTGCCAAAGTATAAGTAATGAACTCTGTCTTTCCACTCTCTAAGAATCCATTAATCATATATACTGGTTTCATTTATTCTCTCCATTCTTACACACGGAATAATGCAGCAAGCTTGTCCTCGCAAAGTTTAGAACCAATGACACAAATCTTTCCGGTTACTTCTGCCTTTCCTTCTCTTACATCGCTCTCTTCCGGTACATAGTCAAAGTAAATCCATTGACCATTCTCAGAGGGAACCATACCCTTAGAACGTAAAATCATACCATACTCGCCGTTGTCAAGTGCTGACAGAATCTGTTCAACCTCTGCCTTGGAATATACATTGGGAGTCTCTACACCCCAACTGGTGAATACCTCATCTGCATGATGATGCCCGTGGTGGTCATGAGGATGTTCATGGTCGTGGTCATGACAACCGCAGGTGCAATGTTCATCATGGTCATGATGATGGTGCTCATGCTCTTCATGGTCATGATGGCAATGCTCGTGCTCTTCATGGTCATGGTGATGATGATCATGCTCTTCATGGTCATGATGATGGTGCTCATGCTCTTCATGGTCATGATGGCAATGCTCGTGCTCTTCATGGTGATGATGATCATGCTCTTCATGGTCATGATGATGTCCATGACAGCCGCAAGTGCAATTCTCATCATGCTCATGATGGGCATGCTCTAAAAGCTCCTTCATCATATCTTCTAACCTGTCCTGACCTTCGATGGTATCAAGCACCGCCTTACCTTCTAACTGTGCAAGCGGTGTTGTAATAATAGTTGCTACCTTGTTGTACTCACGAATCATCTCCACGCAAGCCTGAATCTTGTCCTGAGATACCTTATCGGTTCTACTTAAGATAATGGTTCCTGCATGCTCAATCTGGTTAATAAAGAACTCACCAAAGTTCTTTATATACATTTTTGCCTTAGATGCATCTACTACCGCAACAGCACTGTTTACCTGCACATCCAAATCTGCGGCCACATCCTCTACTGCCTTTACTACATCAGAAAGCTTACCAACACCGGATGGCTCAATTAAAATACGCTCCGGTGCATAAGTAGAGATGACCTCCTTTAAAGAAGTCCCGAAATCACCTACCAAAGAACAGCAGATACATCCGGAGTTCATCTCCTTGATTTCGATACCTGCTTCCTTCAAAAAACCACCATCAATACCGATTTCACCAAATTCATTCTCAATAAGAACTGTCTTAGAACCATTAAGCGCTTCCTTTAACAGCTTCTTAATCAATGTGGTCTTTCCTGCACCTAAAAAGCCGGAAAAAATATCTATCTTTGTCATGGCTTCCACCATCCTTTCATAAAAATCCGCTACCCCTTATTTTCTACTACTTTTTACTTCTTGTCAACAATCAGGGTATGAAATTTCTATAAAACCGACTCTCTTTTCCTGCGCTTACGTTCCTTTTTATTCATGTACATATTGTAATCTGCTTCCTCATAACATTCTTCGAAATCCCGCTGCTCATCTTTCCCACAGACACTGTACCCCACACTTGCCTCCAGCTCATAAGGAAGCTTCTGCTGCTCTCTTCGCTGCTTCAGGTTATGATTCAGCCTTTCTCCGAAATACTCCCAATGCCCCCTATTTGTTATAGAAGATACTACTAAAAACTCATCTCCTGCATAACGCACCAATAAATCTGTGGCATCTACACAAGCCTTCAAGGCATCTGCCATAATACAAAGTGCATTATTTCCGGCCAGATGTCCGTAGCTATCATTAATGGTCTTAAGTCCGTCCATATCAATCATAACAACGGTATAGGCACCGGCTTCTATATAATGTTCTTTATATCGTTCCTGGGCATATCGATTAAACAGACCTGTCAACGCATCATGAGTATGCAAATCATCCAGTTCTTTGATACTATTCTGCAAAATCATCTGTTTTCTGAGGTTCTCAATACTGCTACCAATACTTTCGTGAGATATACGATGGTTATACTCATCAACGAGAGTATAATCATTGATATGAACCAGATAACCAAATACCCTCTCATTATGATGTATCGGCATCATAATGAAAATATCACCGGCTTTCACATGTAGCGGAAGCAGCATATTTACCGGGAATTCCACATCTATAATCCTTCCTTTATCACGCAGATTACCGGTGATTGCTACCATCGTATCATCCAAAACCTGCTTGTTATCTGCCGACTTGTCGTTCAAGGTATTCAAAATATATCCGATATCACTCTTATTCAGGCAGAACAGAAACTCCTTACCCTTATCTCCCTCCAGCATCTCAAAAATACTGTTCCCCAGTTCGGATAAGGATTCCGCTCTCTCCAGCGCATCGTTATAATTCATCATACGACTAATCTGGCCACCTACACCGATTTTATTCAGGATAATGTCCTGATATATCTTTTTCTCATGAGTTCCCTCTACCATTGAGCATCCGCAGCTTTGACCAAAATAAATCTTTTCCTCATAAAGATTCTCCTGCGGGATTTCGATACCATTCATCATATCAATGAGAAGCTGACAAGCCCTCCGTGAAATCCCTGCATCCTGCCTCTCCGTTCCGGTAAGGGTAGGACGAAAAGCAACACTGTTAAAGCTATAATTCAAAGTACAAAGACGCATATCCTCCGGAACCCTGAGGCCTCTTTCTTCCATCTCCAGGCAATAGCCTATGGCCAATACATCATGCAAACAAATGGTTGCTTCTGCATCATCTGCTCCCTGCCGATTAAAATCTTCCACCAGCTCCCTGCCACTTTCCACCGAAACAATTTTCTTCACAATACGTCTTTCTTCAAAAGGAATGCCTTCCCTTGCAAGTACATCCTTATACGCACGCAACGCTTGCTCTGCAAAAATATCCGCACCGGCAAATCCCACAAAATTAATTTTTTTACAATTGTGATGATGAATTAAATGCCCCACCAGATCTACCTGGGCAGAATACGCATCCATTATCACATAAGGAATCCCTTCCAAAATAACATTAAGTCCTACGGTAGGTATATTACATTCCTTTAACTCATCCGCAATCTCCTGCATCATGGTCTGGTCGCCCAGATTGCTGTCAATAATCACTCCATCAAAATCATGCTTCTTCACCAGCTGATAGATAGACTTTGCCCCTCGATTATAGGGTGAATCTCCATAAAAAAGACCATAATTGGAAAACACATAAAGAGCGTAGTCCCCCATCTCTTGCAAGGCTTCATGAACATCCCGTACCACTCTTCTCTGTCTTTCAAAATTTGATGCACACATAAGTAATGCGATTTTTCTTATTTTTCCCATATAAAATACCTCTCTTAGGAGTAATTGTATCATATTTAGAAAGCAAAAGCAGTACTTTTTTACTATATTTGATTTTTAGGCAAACAAAAAAGCAGTAAAATCAAGCTTTTCAGCCGATTTCACTGCTTTTTTGAATATAAGTAAGACGATAAGCCGGGTTATGTCGCGGACGATCATCTATCTAGGACGTCTGTTACCAGACGCCTCAAGCGACCTACCTGAAGACAGATCGGGCAAATCTAACGTCTTCTATTTGGTCTTGCTTCGGATGGGGTTTACATGGCTCCCATTGTTACCAATGGGACGGTAGTCTCTTAAGCTGCCTTTCCACCCTTACCAAGCGACTTTCTTACGAAAGTCGTTCAGAGTTTGCTTCGCAAACTCTACCTATCAACCTCCATAAGAAAATCGCTTGGCGGTATATTTCTGTTGCACTGGCCTTGGAGTCGCCTCCACCGGACGTTATCCGGCATCCTGCCCTATGAAGCCCGGACTTTCCTCACCCACTTACGTGGCCGCGATCGTCTGTCTTACTTACGAATGGTTATCTTAACAAAAATCTGCCTCCCTGTCAAGCAAACAGCTCCTGTAATTCCCCTATTTCCTGACGGATAAGCGTTGTCAGACATGTTGCAAACTCCATTGCTCCTCTCCTCTGCAAATGTGCATTGTCTTGGCGCTCTCCAACCCACATAAAGAGCTTTTTACATTCCTCTGCTCCCAGCTTGCTGCAAAGCTCTGCGGTAGCCTTTCCTAAGTCTAAAAAGTACAAATTCTCTCTTTCTGCCAATTCTTTCATCGCCTGACGATACTCCGGGAAGCTGATTTTGCAGTTACCATCCTCATCAAACTCGCGCATGGCAATAGGGGAAACTAAGGCACACTTTACACCTTTTTCTCTGGCCGGTGCAATCATCTCCATCAACTTTTTCTGATAGTCCTCCGGTGTCAGATATCGCTCTGCCTTTTCCTTATTGGCATCATTATGCCCAAACTGCAAAAAGAAATAGTCTCCTTCTCCCATTTTGGAAATCATAGGTTCAAAACGCCCTTCCTCCAAAAAGGTCTTGCTGCTTCTCCCTGCCATGGCATAGTTGTGAACTACCAGCTTATCATTCTCATGAACTGCCACCTGTGGGAAATCTGTCTCCGGATAAACAACCTCTTTTATTTCTCCGGTTCCCAGCGCTTCTATCAGCACCTGGCCCCAGCTGGTAAAGTAAGGCATCTCCGCAGCCTTATAGCTTTGCACAGTGGAATCACCTGCTAAATATAAATGTGTTTTCATTGCTACCTCATTAAACTTTAAAACAGCTTCCGCCCACAAACTCTCTGCAAAGTGAATTGTTCGGAAGAGTCTCACTGCTTAATCCAAGGAAATATCCCAAGAATTTCAGAAGTCTCTTGGCCTCATAATACTCCGCTGCACTCTTATCAATTCCTAATAAAAGCGGCTCCGCAAACTGCTTGATTACAGCCAGTTCATAAATCAGCGCAGAGTTGAACATACTATCCGCCTCCTCCTGGAACGGAAAAATATACTTTTCCTCTCCCCTACGTACGGATGCCCACATCTCCATGGTC
>JAFUKH010000021.1 GCA_017467845.1 Lachnospiraceae bacterium
ATAAGTGCAGGTCCCGGGGAAAGGGAGAGCACGATAGATCTTCCGCATTTCCGGATGGCCTTGTGAAGCATTTCAATCTCGACGCGGCAGGTAGGCATGTCGTAGCGGCAGATATCGTCACACTTGATAAAGTCCACGCCCCACTGCGCATATAATTCCATCAAAGAATCATAGTAGCACTGTGCTGCCGGAATGTTACGTACACCATACATGTCCGGATTCCAGAAGCAGATGTTGCTTGGATCGGCAAGGTCGTTGGCAGTCACATCCGTTCCTTTGATTTTCATGTGTGCCACAGCAGCATTTCTTGGGATACCACGCATGATGTGGATACCGAATTTAAGTCCTAAATTATGTACATAATCTGCAAGAGGCTTAAAGCCTGCGCCGTCTACGGAGGAAGGGAATCTCTCCGGGTCAGGAAGAAGACGGGAATACTCATCCATCTCCACTTTTGCAAAAGGAATGTACTGATATAAATCACGTCTGGTGCCAGCACCGTGGGAATACCATTCGATATCAACAACGATATATTCCCAGCCATGGCTTTTTAAATTGGCTGCCATGTAATCGGCGTTGGCCTTTACCTGCGCTTCATTAACGGTAGTGTCATAATAATCGTAGCTGTTCCAGCCCATGGGCGGAGTTTTCGCAAAGGAATTCTTGTTCATAGGTCCCTCCTGTAAACATGATATAGTCAAGATAAAGTTTACTATTTTTTCGTAGAAAAGTATAGCTTAACTTACACTGATATTGGCATATTTTTTCGGTGAGCAGCCCACTGCTTTGGTAAAGGCTTTAAAGAAGTTGCTATAGTCTGTAAAACCGCTTTTTTCGTAGGCCTCCGACACGCTCATTCCCGTATTAAGCAGGGATTTGGCGATGCTGATTCTGCGGGCTGTAATATACTTATTGATGGTGGTACCGGTAGCCGCTTTGAAGATACGGCAGATATAGGATTCACTCATATAAAACTTTTCTGCCAACTCCGTGGTGCTCAGGGGCTGGGAAATATTATTATTAATGTAAGAAAGAATGTCATCCACCTGATGATTATATTTGTAAGAAGAGGTGGCAACTTCCATGGTGGAAGCCTTGAACAGGCTGTTAATCATGACCAGCAGTTCCGTAAAGGCAGTCTTTTCAATGATATCATGGGCAAAGCCTTCCGCAGAGGTGATTTTATTGATGTAATAAAGAAATCTTGTCTGTTGCTCCTTTTCAAGGGAAAGCTTGTGACTGCCGGTCTGGGTACGGTTTGTGAAACATTCATCCAGATTTGTTTCATCGCTGGAAAGCATTTTTACAAAATCCGGGTGCACGGAAAGTACGATTCTGTCATGTACCATGGAGTCAATCTGTGTCAGCTTATGGCTTTCATATTGGTTGATAATGAATAAGTCTCCCGGAGCAATGGAATAGAAGCAGTTGTCGATTAGGAATTGTTTCCCGCCGGAAATGGAATAGTAGAGTTCATAGCAGTCATGGATGTGCATGTCCATGGCTTTTTCTTCTTTATACAAATGGGCAATGGAAAAGGTTTTGGTTGCCAGACAGTTTTCAATTGCCGTTTTACAGGATGTAAGCTCTTGCATGGTTCCCTCCTTGGTACTTAATGTCTATAGTATAAAAAACAAGTTCAAAATTTGCAATATTTTTAGGAATATTTGAATAGAATTAGTGATTTTTTTCTAGTATACTTATTTCATCAGGAAAAAATGAAAGCAAAATGTAAAAACTGATGGAAAAAGCATTTTTCTATTGGAAATTTGCAGAGGCTTATGTTATAATGTAAGTGCTTTCATAAAATGTAAACTCTAATTGTGCAAATTGGAAGAAAGAGAGGCGTAAGGTGGAACTTAGAACAGCAGTATCCCCAAGAGATGTGAAGACTTATACCACAGAGCGCTTACGCGAGGAGTTCTTAATTCAGAATCTTTTCGTACCGGGCGAGATTAAGCTTGTGTATAGCCACATCGACAGAATTATTACAGGTGCCGCAGTACCTGTAGAGCCAATCGCTTTAACCGCAGGCGATGAGCTTCGTGCAGAATATTTCTGCCAGAGAAGAGAGTTAGGTGTTATCAATATTGGTGGTGCCGGAACAATCAGCATTGACGGTAAGGTTTACAAGGTAGGCTTTAAAGAGGCAATGTATATTGGAATGGGCTCTAAGGATATTGTGTTTGCAAGTGAAGATGCAGCAAACCCTGCAAAATTCTATTTGAATTCCGCTCCTGCACACAAGACTTATCCTACCGTAGTAATTAAGCCAAACGGAACTCCTGAAGAAGGTGTTGTTATCGTTAAGGATGAGAACAAGGTAGAGCTTGGATGCTTAGAGGACGCTAATCATCGAGTAATCTGTAAATATATTTTACCCGGTCAGGTAGAGAGCTGTCAGCTGGTTATGGGTATGACCAAGCTTGAGCCGGGCAGTGTATGGAACACCATGCCAAGCCACACTCATGACAGACGTATGGAAGTATATCTTTACTTCGAAATGGCTGAGGATGCATTTGTAATGCACTACATGGGCGAGCCTCAGGAGACCCGTCACATCGTTATGAGAAATGAAGAAGCTGTGATTTCTCCAAGCTGGTCCATCCATTCAGGATGCGGTTCCAGAGCATACACCTTTATCTGGGGTATGGTTGGTGAGAATCAGGACTTCGACGATATGGACCCTGTTAAGAATCAGGAACTTATGTAACTATAAATAATTAATATTAAAAAGGAGAAAATGAAAATGAACAATTACTTAAATTTCTCATTAGAGGGTAAAGTTGCACTTGTTACCGGAGCGTCTTACGGTATCGGTTTTGCAATCGCATCTGCATACGCTGAGTGCGGAGCAACCATCTGCTTCAACGATATCAACCAGGAGTTAGTTGATAAGGGTATGGCAGCATACGCTGAAAAAGGTATCAAGGCACACGGATATGTATGTGACGTTACCAACGAAGAGCAGGTTAATGCTATGGTAGCTCAGATTGCAGAAGAAGTTGGAACCATCGATATCTTAGTTAACAACGCAGGTATCATTAAGAGAATTCCTATGCATGAGATGACCGCTGCACAGTTCAGACAGGTTATCGACATCGACTTAAACGGACCTTTCATCATGGCTAAGGCAGTTATCCCTGCAATGATCGAGAAGCAGTCCGGTAAGATTATCAACATCTGCTCTATGATGTCTGAGCTTGGTCGTGAGACCGTATCTGCTTATGCAGCAGCTAAGGGTGGACTTAAGATGTTAACCAGAAATATCTGTTCAGAGTACGGCCAGTACAACATTCAGTGTAACGGCCTTGGCCCTGGTTATATTGAGACTCCTCAGACCGCTCCTCTTCGTGAGGTTCAGCCTGATGGAAGCAGACATCCATTCGATCAGTTCATCTGCGCTAAGACCCCTGCTAACAGATGGTTAAAGCCTGAAGAATTAACCGGCCCTGCAGTATTCCTTGCTTCTGAAGCATCTAACGCTGTAAACGGTCACATTCTTTACGTAGATGGCGGTATCTTAGCTTACATCGGAAAACAACCCAACTAATAGTGAACTAATCGCATCTAAGTCAGCAAAGGACACTGACTAAGATTCGCTAAGTTCACAGGGAATTTGACAAGTCAAATTCCACAGTTAAATGAATATGAAATCTTGCCACAGGGCCTAAGTGGGCTCTGTGGCTTGAATGATGTAAAATAGGAGATTTTATAAAATGAAAATCGCATTAATTAACGAGAACAGTCAGGCAGCAAAGAACGAGCTGATTTGCACTACTTTAAAGAGTGTGGTAGAGCCTATGGGTCATGAGGTATATAACTATGGTATGTACGGCGCAGAGGATCCCAATTCTTTAACTTATGTACAGTGCGGTATTTTAGCAGCTGTACTTATTAACTCCGGAGCAGCAGATTTTGTTATTACCGGTTGTGGTACCGGTGAAGGTGCAATGTTAGCAGCAAACTCCTTCCCTAAGGTATTATGTGGACATGTTACATCTCCACTTGATGCATATTTATTCTCACAGGTTAACGATGGTAACTGTATCGCATTCCCATTCGCAGAGAACTACGGCTGGGGCGGTGAGTTAAATCTTCAGTATACCTTTGAGAAGTTATTCTGTGCTCCCGGTGGCGGCGGCTATCCAAAGGAGAGAGTTGTACCTGAGCAGAGAAATAAGAAAATTCTTGATGCAGTAAAAGAAGTTACTCACGTAGATATGGTAACCATTTTGAAGAACCTTGACAGAGAGCTTGTAAAGGGTGCTTTATCCGGTGAGAAGTTCCAGGAATATTTCTTTGCAAACTGCAAGTGCGACAAGATGGCAGAAGCAGTAAAAGAAGTTTTAGCTTAAGATCTTTTTTATAATGGAGGATTATGAAATGAACGCAATCTTAGAACAGATTCAGAAAATCGGTATTGTACCGGTTGTTGTAATCAACGATGAAAAGGATGCAGTACCTTTGGCAAAGGCTCTTTGTGCAGGTGGACTTCCTTGTGCAGAGGTTACCTTCCGTACCGCTGCAGCAGCAGGCGCTATCAAGGCTATGACGGAAAGCTTCCCTAACATGGTTGTAGGTGCAGGTACTGTACTTAATGCTGAGCAGGTAGATGCAGCAGTTGCTGCAGGTGCTAAGTTCATCGTTAGCCCTGGTCTTAACCCTAACACTGTTAAGTATTGTATCGAGAAGAATGTACCTATCACTCCAGGTACTTCAAGCCCTTCCGATATCGAAGCAGCTATCGAGCTTGGACTTGATGTTGTTAAGTTCTTCCCGGCAGAACAGTCAGGTGGCCTTGCAAAGATTAAGGCTATGGCAGCTCCTTATGTAAATATGAAGTTTATGCCTACCGGTGGTATCAATGCTAAGAATATTACTTCTTACTTAGATTTCCCGAAGATTATCGCTTGTGGTGGTTCTTGGATGGTTCCCGGGGACTTAATCAGTGCCGGTGAGTGGGACAAGATTGAGCAGTTAACCAGAGAAGCAGTTCAGACCATGCTTGGTTTTGAATTAGCTCACGTTGGTGTTAACGCTGAGAACGAAGAGGAAGCTTTAAAGGCAGCTAACAGATTCGCATTCTTATTTGGTATGCCTGCTAAGGTTGGCAATAGCTCTATCTTTGCCGGTTCTGCACTGGAAGTTATGAAGACTCCTTACCTTGGTAAGAACGGCCACATCGCTATCAGAACCAACTACATCGACAGAGCAGTAAATTACATGGAATCTGTTCTTGGTGTGAAGTTCAACGAAGAGTCTGCTAAGAGAGACGCTAAGGGTAACTTAAAGGCTATCTACTTAGATGAGGAAATCGGCGGATTCGCAGTACATCTTGTACAGAAGTAAGATTACTATTTTACTGAAATGTTTTCGTAATGTAAGGTTTGAAAATCTGTATTGAATTTCTTCCGTGCACTTAAAAAACGTCAGCACTTAACGAAGGGCTTGTGTATACAAGCCGTGAGTTTAGTACTGCTACGTTTTTTACGTAGCGAGAGCGTGCCGGAAAAATTCAATATAGATTTGAAAACCGTAAATATAAAGATTATGATTCAATCATGAAAGGAATTTAAAACAATGGCAAAAGTTGTAACTATGGGCGAAATCATGCTCAGATTATCTACTCCTAATAATGAGAAATTCATCCAGGCTGATGAGTTCGATGTATGTTACGGTGGCGGTGAAGCTAACGTAGCTGTATCTTTAGCAAACTATGGACATGATGCAGAGTTCGTTACTGCAGTTCCTGATAATGAGATCGGTGAGTGTGCAGTTGCAGCTCTTAGAAAATATGGCGTTTGCACCAAGAACATCGCTAAGTGTGGCGAGAGACTTGGTATCTACTTCTTAGAGTCAGGTTCTTCTATGAGACCTTCCAAGGTAGTTTACGATAGAGCACATTCTTCTATCTCTACCGCTACTGAGGCTGACTTTGATTTCGATGCAATCTTCGAGGGTGCTGATTGGTTCCACTTTACCGGAATTACCCCGGCTGTATCTGATAGTGCAGCTGAATTAACTGAGAAGGCTTTAATCGCTGCTAAGAAGCACGGTGTTAAGGTTTCTGTAGACTTAAACTTCCGTAAGAAATTATGGTCTTCTGAGAAGGCTCAGAAGGTTATGACCAACCTTATGAAGTACGTTGACGTATGTATCGGAAACGAAGAAGATGCTGAATTAGTACTTGGCTTCAAGCCGGGTGAGACTGATGTTACCAGTGGTGAGCTTGAGCTTGCCGGTTACAAGTCAATCTTCGAGCAGATGGTTGAGAAGTTCAACTTCGAATACTGCGTATCTTCTTTACGTGTAAGCCGCTCTGCATCTGACAATGGTTGGTCAGCTTGTATCTACTCTAGAGATACCAAGGAATTCTATCACTCAAAAGAGTACTCTATCCATCCTATCGTTGATCGTGTAGGTGGTGGTGATTCCTTCGCAGGTGGTGTTATCTGTGGTATGTTAGATGGTAAGGACTTCAAGGCAGCTCTTGAGTATGGTGTTGCAGCTTCTGCATTAAAGCACACCATCCCTGGCGACTTCAACTTAGTATCCAGAAAAGAGGTTGAAACTCTTGCCGGTGGCGATGCTTCAGGTCGTGTACAGAGATAATATGGAACTAAGTTCTTCTAAAGCTCCAAAGTACGGAGCTTAAGAATCTCTAAGTTCCAATGGAATTCTGATACGAGAAAATTCATATGCGAAGCATATGGATTTTGGAGTCGATTGTGATAAAAAAGCATATTTTCGAGAGGTTGTGCATTGCACAGCCTCTTTTTTTGTCTTAGAATGGCAGTATGAATATGTATGAAGAATTTTTATCCAAAACAAAAAAAGAATTAATCCAGATTGCACTGGAGCTATTGGGCGAGCCCTTACCGGAGATAACGGAGGAGTTGTTTGCACTGTTTGAAACCACCGGTAATCGGGTAAAGTATGAGGCAGTTTACTTTGGCAGGAGAAAATTTCTTACGGTACTGGGATGTCTGGCCCTTTGGATGAAGGAGGAGGGCGAGGAAACATTTGCTCCACTTAAGAAATCCGATGTCTATAGTAAACTGGAGGGAGTACTTTCAGAGATTTGTCAGGAAGAATGCTGGGCCCTTCCGGCGCATGTGAATCGGACGAAAAATGCAAATTGGAGAAATACCGTGGACTTATTTGCTTCTGAAACCGCCGGAACCCTTGCAGAATTGGCTGTAAAACTAGAGACAGTGCTTGCGGCCACGTGTATCCAAAAGTGTAAGGAAGAGGTATTAAAGCGTGTTGTAGAGCCTTTCTTTGCTGTAGAAGCACCCTTTGCTCATTGGGAGAGATGTGAGCACAACTGGAATGCAGTTTGTGTAGGCAATATCGGAAGTGCGGCTATTTATCTTTATCAGGATAGACCAGCTCTTTTGGAAAAGTATATTGCCAGAGTATGTGAAGACTTGACCTATTATGTGGACGGATTTGCAGAGGATGGCACTTGTATGGAAGGGCTTGGTTACTATGCTTATGGTATGGGATACTTTGTGAACTTTGCAAATCAGCTTTATGAATATACCCAAGGTGGTATCGACCTTTTGAAGGGAGATTGGGGAAAGCTTTCGGTAGGAGTAGAAGACAAGCGTTACCGAATGGCAGTATGGTGGTCTAAATGCTATTTTGCATCGGGAAGAAGTGTAAGTTTTTCAGATGGAAGCTGCAATGAAAAATATCGTATGGGACTTGGCTGTGCACTGAAGAAACGCTTTGAAAAGGTGCAGATTCCGGATATTTCTCTTGCAAGCAGTTTGATGGAGGATCATTGTTACCGCTTCGTCCCCATGCGTATGGATATTTTTGAAACGAAAAAGCTGGCAGAAAAAGCCGGCGCAGAGAGTGAATATACGCCCGATAGCTTCGTTATTTTACCAAGTGCCCAGTGGTGTATGGGAAACAGTGAAAATGGCTGTTTTGCGGCATTTAAGGGCGGGCATAACGATGAACCCCACAATCATAATGATGTAGGAAGCTTTCTTTATGGAATCGGGAAAGAGCTTTTTCTGACAGATCTTGGAGCAGGAGAGTATGTAAAGGAATACTTTTCTGAAGGAAGATATGATATCTTCTGTAATCGTAGTTTGGGACACAATGTTCCCCTTCTTGGCGGAAAAGAGCAGAAATGTGGGAAAGAATATGCCGCAGAGAAGTTTGTAGCGAAAGATAATGAACGCTTTGGAGAATGTTCTGTGGATGTAACCGGGGCCTATGAACCTTGTGAAGTGAAACGTTTTTACAGAAGTGCCATCTTTGATAAGGAAAACGGAGAGCTGGTTATCAGAGACCTATTTGAAGCTTTTGGGGAGTCTGCTGTGATTACAGAGAATTTTGTGACGCAGGTGAAGCCGGAAGTAGTAGGGGATAAGGTATATCTGAAAGGAAAAGAGAGTACCTGCATTCTTGCAGTGAATGGGTTAGAGCCTATATTCCATGTAAGTACGGAAATTCATTCCAACCATCAGGGACAACCCGAAGATGTATACCGCATTTTTTTTGATACAAAAATAGCGGACAGTGAAGAAATCACCATCCGCATTTCTAACTTAAAACTATAAAACACTTTTTTTAATAGCCTCGAAGCTTTCCTCGCTGATGACATGTTCGATTCGGCAGGCATCTTCGGAGGCTATTTGCTCATTTACTCCAAGAGAAGTGAGCCACTTCATAATAACCTCATGGCGCTCTGCAATCATATCGGCAATGGCTTTACCGGATTCGGTAAGGTAGATAAAGCCTTCCTTGGTAACGGTGATATGATTCTGCTCTCTGAGGTTCTTCATTGCCACGCTGACGCTGGACTTTTTATAACCTAGCTCCTCAGAAATATCTACTGCGCGCACTACAGGCTTCGTTTTGCTTAATGATAAAATTGTTTCTAAATAATTTTCTGCGGATTCATTTGTGCGTAACATCAAATACCTCTCTCATAAAATAATCGTTTAATAATTATATCACATCTTTTGGAAATTTTCTACTGAAAAGCTTTCATCCAATCAGATTTAAAGTAAAAAATCGTAAATACTACAGTGCTGATACTCCAGGTAAGGGGATATGCCCAGAAAATTACGTTAATCACCGGGATAAATTTCACAATAATAGTGATGTATGTTACACGGATGATACACCAGGAGACTAGCATGACCAGCATGGGAACCGTGGACTTACCCGCACCACGGAAAATGGAGGCGAGACAATGACTGTACGCCAGCAGGCAATAAAACAGAGTAACAGTCCGTGCCTGAATAACGCCATATTCTACGATGGCCGGATCGGAATTAAAGATACTGATAAGCTGTGGTGCCAATAAGTAAATAATAATACCGATACCTTCTGCCAGAATAACGGAACAGAGAATACCGAAGCGGGCGCCTTTCTTAGCACGGTCAAATTGCTTTGCACCCAGATTCTGGCTGATAAAGGTAGTTAGTGCCATGGTAAAGCAGTTAATGGGCAGGAAGCCAAAGCCTTCGATTTTGGAATATGCACCGCAGCCTGCTACCGCCATCTTACCAAAGGCGTTGATGTTGGACTGAACCACAACATTAGCAATGGCAATAATGGAGTTGTTAAGTCCGGTAGGCAGACCGTTTTGAATGATCTGCTTTAACATAAACATATCGAAACGGATTTTCTTAAGGTCCACACGGTACTCCTCTGTAGTGTTGAGCAGTGTGCGCAGACAGAGTAGGGCACTGATAAATTGGGAGATAACTGTGGCAAAAGCTGCACTCCAAACGCCCCATTTAAATACGCCTACAAAAAGTAAGTCCAGAACGATATTTACTATAGTAGAGATGATTAAGTATATCAGTGGCCTCTTGCTGTCTCCTACTGACTGGAGAATTCCTACAAAGATATTGTAGAGAACAAATGCAA
>JAFUKH010000022.1 GCA_017467845.1 Lachnospiraceae bacterium
GGAAGCATTGGTGCTCACCTTGTTTGGAAAATATGTGGGAACAATTAAAGAAGATGGTTTTTACTTTGTTAATCCCTTCTGCTCCAGCGTTAATCCTGCTGCAAAGACAAAGCTCAGTCAGAGTGGTGATGTGAAGACCGCATATCATGCATCAGGGATGACTGCAGAAGATATGAGTAAGAAGATTTCTTTAAAGCTGATGACTTTAAGTAACACCAGACAGAAGATTAATGACTGTCTGGGCAATCCTGTAGAAATTGCCATCGCTGTAACTTGGAGAGTGGTAGATACGGCAAAGGCAGTATTTACAGTCGATAACTATAAAGAATATTTATCCTTGCAGTGTGATAGTGCATTAAGAGATATCGTTCGTATTTATCCCTATGATGTGGCACAGAATGTGGATACTACAGGTGATGGGATTGCGGATGAAGGAAGTCTACGTGGTTCCAGCGAGATCGTAGCAAGCAGAATTAAAGACGAAATTCAGAAGAGAGTAGCCGATGCAGGTATTGTAGTTGAAGAAGCCAGAATCACCTATCTTGCATATGCAACCGAGATTGCAGCAGTAATGTTGCAGCGTCAGCAGGCTTCTGCAATCATTGATGCCAGAAAGATGATTGTGGACGGAGCAGTAGGTATGGTAGAGATGGCATTGGATAGATTAAATGAGAATAATGTAGTAGAGTTGGATGAGGAAAGAAAAGCTGCAATGGTATCCAATCTGCTGGTTGTTCTTTGCGGCAATCACGATGCACAGCCTATTGTGAACTCAGGAAGCTTATATTAATATGGCAGAGAAGAAGCAAGTACCATTAAGATTGTCGGAGAATTTATATAACGCCATTGCAGCATGGGCAGAAGACGATTTTCGTTCTGTTAATGGACAGATTGAATATTTGCTGACAGAGTGTGTACGTCAGAGAAAGAAAAACGGAAAATATGTTTCTGACCAGATAGATGTTCCTCCGGAACTTGATATTTCATAAGTTTAAAAAGCCCCCCATTTCGGTAGTATATGCCGGAATGGGGGGCTTTTACATACTTCGTCTCCTTTTCTATTAGAGTTTTTTACAGCTTTCTCGTTCCACAATGCGGTGGGGAACAATGATTTTTGTGGAAGGCAGATTAGGATTTTCTGCATGATTTATAATCTGTGTTGCAGCTTCAATGCCTAATTGAACCGAATTGATATCAATAGATGTCAATGGAGGAGAAGACAATTCTGCAAATAGGGAATTGTTGAAAGAGACTACGGATATATCATTTGGAATGGACAAACCGCATTCTCTGCAACAACGTTCTAATGCAATTCCCAGAAAGTCGTCGGCAACTACAAACGCAGTAGGGCGATCAGGCCGTCTCAGGAGCTGCATGAGTTCTTCAGGCATCTGATTTGGAGAATATCTGACTTCAACGCTGTAATCGTGATTTAGCGGTATATTATGCTCATAGTGAGCCAATGAATAACCGTATTTTCGGTCGGAGGAGAAAATCAGACTTCTCTCATAACCAATGTAGCCGATATGGTGATGATTTAAGTTAATTAAGTACTCTGTGGCATTTTGACCTGCCAAAATATTATCTGTGTCCACATAAATCGTTTGATTGGCGAAGTGATAAGCCTTTCCAATCAGAGCAAAGAGAATGCCTTCATTGTATAAATAACTTGTAATGGGGTCCTTTTGCTTGGAATAGAGAAGAATAAAGCTGTCAACAAGTCCGTTTCGAACCATGGAACGGATTGTTTGAAGAGCCTCATCTTCTGTTTCTCCGGCAATGATGGTAGTGATATATTGTCGGGAATTACAGTATTGGGTAATTCCCCGGATAATCTCTAAAAAGAAGGAATTGACATAAATAAATCTTTCAGAAACAGGAAGTACTATGCCGATTGTTCTGGAATTCTGGGATGCCAGATTGCTGGCCTGAAAATTGGGCTCATATCCCAGCTTGGCCATAGCAAGGCGTACTTTTTCTTTTGTTTCCTCGCTAATAGAGGGATTATCTTTACAAGTTCTGGAGACAGTGGATGGTGATACACCAGCCAATGCTGCAACATCTCGAATTGTAACAGCCATATAAAAACCTCCGAAGTAGAATTTAGAACAGCTTAAATTGATTTTATTGTAGAAGAAATGGGGAAAAAAGTCAATTGCATTGCATTAGATTAGAGAAAAGATTGCATTGCAAATATGCAACAAAATAATTTTGTTGCATAGAAAATTGTGAGAAAGTGACAAAAACAATAGAAAATGCTGCTGCAAATGTAGAAAACATATTTTCAAGAGAAAAAACTATTGAAAAAACTGTGCAACAGAGTTATATTTAATGCAAGCGGTTGCATGGAGTTGCGCAAGAAAGGAAAGTATATGAAACGAGCAGCGGGAATATTATTATCGATTACAAGTTTGCCGTCTAAATACGGAATTGGTTGTTTTTCAAAAAGTGCATATGATTTCGTTGATTGGTTAAAGGATGCAGGACAGAGTTATTGGCAGATATTGCCTCTGGGACCTACCAGTTATGGGGACTCACCTTATCAATCTTTTTCTACCTTTGCAGGAAACCCGTATTTTATCAGCTTGGAAGAATTGATGAAAGAAGGATTACTAACCGAAGCAGAGTGCAGACAAGTGGATTTTGGGTGTGAAGATACGTCGGTAGACTATAAGAAGATTTATGAAGCCAGATATCAATTGCTTCGCAAGGCCTATGAAAGGAGCAATATCCATGTAGAGCAGGAATATTGCCGATTTATGGAAGAGAACAGATGGTGGTTATTAGACTATGCACTGTTTATGGCTGTAAAAGAGCATTTTGGTGGAGGCACGTGGCTTGATTGGGATGAGGGTATACGGTTACGTAGACCGGAAGCTATTGATTATTATTGCAGAGAACTACATTTTGACATTGAATTCCAGTGTTACATGCAATTCGTTTTTTACAAACAGTGGATGCAATTGAAACAGTATGCCAATAGTAAAGGAATTAAGATTATTGGTGATATTCCCATCTATGTTGCATTAGATAGTGCTGATACATGGGCGCATCCGGAATTGTTCCAGTTGAACGAAGAGAACATTCCGGTGGCTGTAGCGGGATGTCCACCGGATGGTTTTTCAGCCACCGGACAGCTTTGGGGAAATCCGTTGTATCGCTGGGATTATCATAAAGAAAGCGATTATAAGTGGTGGATATCACGTCTGTCTCATTGTTTCAAAATGTATGATGTGGTGAGAGTGGATCATTTCCGTGGTTTTGATGAGTATTATTCTATTCCTTATGGTGAAGATACGGCGATCAATGGTCATTGGGAAAAAGGACCGGGTATTGAATTATTCAATAAAATGAAGTTGGCATTGGGACCAAGAGAGGTAATAGCAGAGGATTTAGGATATGTAACAGATTCTGTAAAGGAACTGGTATTGCAAAGTGGTTTTCCGGGAATGAAAGTTTTGGAATTTGCTTTTGATTCTAGAGATACGGGATGTGCATCTGATTACCTGCCTCATAACTATCCGGAACGTTGTGTGGTATATACAGGAACTCATGACAATGAAACAATAAGCGGTTGGTTTCAGAATATCAGCAAGGATGAGCAGCAGCTGGCAAGGGACTATCTTTGTGATTATGCCACACCGGAAGAACAGTTATACAAATCGTTTATCAGTCTTGCTATGAGGAGCAAAGCGAGATGGTGCATCATTCCCTTGCAGGATTATCTGGGATATGGAAATGAAAGCCGAATGAATCAGCCATCCACAGTAGGTAAGAACTGGAAGTGGCGAGTGAAGGAAACAGAGCTTAGTGAAGAATTGAAAGAAGAAATCTATAAAATCACCAATCGCTACGGAAGAGTTTGGCAACAGTGGTAGTTGACGGAATATGGAGGATGTAACATGGAAAAGAAATGGTGGCAAGGTAAAATTGCTTATCAGATTTATCCCAAGAGTTTTCAAGATACCAATGGGGATGGTATAGGTGATATTCCGGGAGTTATTCAACATTTGGATTATCTGCAAAAGCTCGGAATTGGAATATTGTGGATTTCTCCCGTTTACATATCGCCTTGTGCGGACCAGGGATATGATATTGCAGATTATTATCAGATTGACCCAATGTTCGGAACGATGGAGGATATGGAACTACTGATTAAAGAGGCAGAGAAAAGAGATATTAAGATTCTGATGGATTTGGTAGTGAATCATTGCTCTGATGAGCATGAGTGGTTCAAAAAAGCATGTGAGAATCCGGAGGGAGAATACGGAAAATATTTTTACTTTGCAAAAAAGGAGAATGGAAAGCTGCCTTGCAATTGGCGTTCGTATTTTGGAGGATCGGTTTGGGAACAGGTTCCGGGAACTGACTGGTATTATTTTCATTCGTTCCATAAAAAGCAACCGGATTTAAACTGGGAAAATCCTCTTCTTCGGGAAGAAATCTATAAGATGATGAATTGGTGGCTGAAAAAGGGGCTTGGCGGCTTTCGTATAGATGCCATTATTAATATAAAAAAGCCTTTGCCTTTCCAAGATTACCCGGCAGACCGTAGTGATGGATTGTGTGATATGAGTGAAGTGTTAAAGCATGCATATGGAATCGGGGAATTTCTGGGCGAGATGCGTGATAAGACTTTCCGGATTTATGATTCCTTTTCGGTGGGTGAAGTGTTTAACGAGAAAGAAGGGGAACTAAAGGATTTCATGGGAGAAAACGGTTATTTTTCTTCAATATTTGATTTTAGTCAGACCATAGAAGGAAAGTCTCCAAAGGGTTGGTATGCTAATGAAGCACCTTCTGTAGATGCTTATAAGAAGTGTTGTTTTCACAGTCAGAAAAAAGCAGAAGGAATCGGGTTTTATTCAACTGTTATTGAGAATCATGATGAACCCAGAGGAGTAAGCTATTATTTACCGGAAGCAGCACGCCATGATAAAGGGAAAAAGCTATTGGCAGCTGAGTATTTTCTTTTAAAGGGTATTCCGTTTATTTATCAGGGACAAGAGTTGGGAATGGAGAATATGACGTACTCTTCAATTGAAGAAGTGGATGACGTAAGTAGCAAGGCAGAATATGCAGAGTGTATCCGGGTGGGGATGTCCCCTGAGGAGGCAATGAAGGTTGTAAATCAATATTCTCGTGACAATACCAGAACACCTTTTCAGTGGAATAGTACCGAAAATGCAGGGTTTACCACAGGTATTCCATGGCTTAGAGTAAATCCCAATTACATAGAGATCAATGTGGAAAAACAGGAGAATGATAAAGAAAGTGTGCTAAATTTCTATCGTGCGTTAAGTGAATTGCGTAGGAATCCACAGTTTCAAGATACATTGATATATGGAAGAACAGAACCATTTTTGGAAAAAGAACCCGGTATTATGGCTTATTTTAGAAGAGGGCTGTTGCAGGATATTGTTGTTGCAGGCAATTTTCTTGATGAAGTGAAATACATAGAGATTCCGGAGCTGGAGAAGAAAAGCGATAGTGTGTTGATATCCAATGATTATGTGGAATGGAAAGAAGGACAGCTTATTTTAAAACCATTCCAAGTTGTTGTTTTAAGTTTGAGTTAACCGACATATCAATGATGAGATGCCGGATAAATAGAGAAATGTAAAAGGAGAAAAAGTTATGATGAAAAAAGGTTTATGTGCATTACTTTGTGCAGCAATGTCAATGTTTTGTTTTGCAGGATGCGGAGCAAGTCAGGAGGACGAGAATGTTGAAAGTGTATACTATATGAACTTCAAGCCGGAGGTAACTGAGGTTTGGGAAGAAATTGCAGAAGTGTACACTGCAGAAACCGGTGTGAAGGTTAAGGTGGTAACTGCTGCCGGAGGTAACTATGAGTCAACTTTAAAATCTGAGATTGCAAAATCAGATGCGCCTACTTTGTTCCAGATTAACGGTCCCATTGGATATCAGTCATGGAAGGATTATTGTGCGGATCTTTCAGATACTGAGTTTTACAATGCTCTTTCTGATAAGGAACTGGCTATTAAGGGCGAAGATGGCGGTATATATGGTGTGCCATATACAATTGAAGGATATGGTATTATCTACAACCTTGCAATTATGAATCAGTATTTTGCGATGGATGGTGCAGTAGTAACATCTATTGATGAAATTAACAGCTATGAAACTTTAAAGGCTGTTGTAGAGGATATGCAGGCAAAGAAGGATGTACTCGGAATCAAAGGTGTATTTGCATCAACTTCTTTACTTCCGGGTGAAGAGTGGAGATGGCAGACTCATCTTGCAAATCTTCCTATCAATGCAGAATATGTAGCAAACGGTGTATCTGATATGGATGAAATTGCATTTACCTACGGTGATAATTTCAAAAATATTTTTGATTTATATTTAAATAACTCTACTACTGAGCCTAAGATGTTAGGTAGTAAGGGAGTAAACGATTCCATGGCTGAGTTTGCACTTGGACAGTGTGCAATGGTTCAGAATGGTAACTGGGCATGGGGACAGATTGCAGAAGTTTCCGGTAATGTTGTAAATGCAGAAGATATTGGTTTCCTTCCTATTTATATGGGACTGGAAGGTGAAGAAAATCAGGGCCTGTGTGTAGGTACAGAGAATTATTTCTGCATTAATAGTCAGGTATCTGAAGCAAAGCAGAAAGCATCAGCAGATTTTGTGTACTGGTTAATTAATTCTGAAACCGGTAAGGATTATATGGTTAACAAATTGGGAAATACTGCACCTTTCACCACTTTTGCAGATGATGAGAAGCCTTCCGATCCTTTGGCAAAATCCATGCTGGCGTCTATGGAAAGTGGTAAAACATCTATTCCATGGGTATTTACGACATTCCCAAGCCAGACCTTTAAGGATAATTTTGGAAGTGCATTGTTAGAGTATGCTCAGGGTACTATGGACTGGGATGGTGTAGAAACTGTAGTTGTAGAACAGTGGAAGACTGAAAAAGCATTACTTGCTGAATAAATTCCAACTTGAATTGGAGGAAATGTCATGGAAAAGACGATGAAAAAGTATTTTGCCGTTTTTGTATTACCTACGTTGATAGCATTTTTTATCGCCTTTGTTATTCCGTTTGTGATGGGGCTTTATTTGTCCTTTTGTGAATTTTCAACGGTAACAAATGCAACGTTTGTAGGTTTTTCAAATTATATTAAGGCATTCTCAAATAAAGACTTTTTGAATGCACTTTGGTTCACTGTGAAATTTGCAGCAGTTGCCATTGTTACAATTAATGTATTTGCCTTTCTGTTGGCACTGATGTTGACACAGAAGCTTCCGGGAACTAATTTGTTCCGCACGGTATTCTTTATGCCGAACTTAATCGGTGGTATTGTATTAGGATATATTTGGCAGTCCATGATTAACGGTGTGTTATCCGGTTTTGGAGTGACTATGTTGTTGGATGCAAAGTACGGTTATTGGGGCTTAATCATTCTCATGAGCTGGCAGATGATAGGTTACATTATGATTATTTATATTGCAGGATTGCAGAACGTTCCTACTGATGTTTTAGAGGCTGCGAAAATTGATGGTGCAAGTAGAGTACAGACATTATTTAGGGTAACAATTCCAATGATTATGCCATCTATCACTATTTGCCTGTTCCTGACAATATCTAACTCTTTTAAGATGTTTGATCAGAATCTGGCACTTACCGGCGGTGGACCATCTAATAAGACAACCATGCTGGCTTTGGATATCTATAAGACTTTCTATGATAAAGTTGGATTTGAAGGAGTTGGACAGGCAAAGGCGGTAGTATTCTTTGTGATTGTAACCGGTATTGCCATGGCACAGCTGGTACTGACCAGACGAAAGGAGGTTGAAGGTTAATGATGAGAACAAAAAAGATGCAGAAAGCGCTACTTATCGCATTGCTTTGCGGTTTGGTAGTAGTGTTTTTAACTCCAATCTTCTTTGTTTTAATGAATTCCTTTAAGGGAAAACTGTATATTAGCGATAATCCGTTTGCGTGGCCTACAGGAGATATGTATGTGGGATTGGAAAATTATATTGAAGGTATTGATAAAACCGGATTTTTCAGTGCTTTTGGCTGGACAACCTTTATTACGGTATTCTCGGTATTGGCAATTGTGCTTTTTACATCTATGACGGCGTGGTATATTACACGAGTGAAAACAAAAACATCAGAAATTTTGTATTATGCGTTTGTTTTCTCCATGGTAGTTCCGTTCCAGATGATTATGTTTACCATGTCAAAGCTGGCGGATATGCTGAAATTGAACAATCCGCTCGGAATGGTAGTGCTTTATCTGGGATTTGGCGCAGGACTTTCCGTGTTTATGTTCTGTGGTTTTGTAAAAGGAATTCCTTATGAAATTGAAGAGGCAGCCATGATTGATGGATGTAATCCACTTGTTACCTTTTTTAATGTAGTATTTCCTATTTTGAAGCCCACAGTAATTACTGTTGCTATTCTAAATGCAATGTGGATTTGGAATGATTACCTTCTTCCTTATCTGGTAATAGGTGTGTCTACACCATACAAAACCATTCCTGTAGCGGTTCAGTATTTAATGGGATCTTACGGTGCAAAGGATTATGGCTCGCTAATGGCATTATTGGTATTATCCATTATTCCGATTATTGTCTTTTATTTGACTTGTCAGAAATACATCATTGAAGGGGTTGTAGCCGGTGCTGTAAAGGGTTAGATTTTTGTGTTTTGTTCTCGCTTCTCTGTAGCCTCTTTCAGGAGTGCGTAAGCAGAGGATGCGATAGGGACACCAATCAGCATACCCATGGGACCGGCGAGACTTCCGCCGATAATGATGGAGGCAAGTACCCACATAGCAGGAAAGTGGATTTTGGAACCTACCACCCGTGGATAGATCAGATTGCCTTCAATCTGTTGTAGAATCACTAAGAAGACGATAAAAATAAGTGCTTTGACAGGGCTTTCCGTTAAGATGATAAATGCCCCGGCTCCGGCACCGATAAAAGCGCCAACCATGGGTAGAAGGGCAGTTACTCCCACAAGAGAACCAACCATGGCAGCATAGGGAATCTGCAGGAGCCACATGCCGATTGCACAGAGAGAGCCAAGAATAACAGCTTCTGTTGCCTGGCCGATGATAAAATGCCTAAAGGTGCTGGTGCAGACATAGGTAATGTGGGAGATGATTTGAACGAGTCGTATCGGTAGCCAGGCATTTGCAAGACGGGTAATCTGTTTGCGGAGCTTTTCTTTATTGGCAAGAAGGTATACAGAGAATACCAGACCAATAAAAAAGTCAATAAGGCAGCCGGCAATGGTGCGGATGGTATCTACGGCAGTGTCCATCCGGGTAAAATTGCCGATAATAGGGAGAGAAGAAAAATCAAGAGCATTTTCGGGTAGGGAAAGTTTATTGATAATCTCCTCTATGATTTTAAGTAAAATTTTTACCCCGCTTATCAGTTCCGGAATGATGAGGAAGGCAATACTGATGAAGATTCCGAAGATAATCAGGAGGGTGAGAAAAATAGCCAGAGGACGTCTGGCTTTTTTCTTTAATGGGGAATTGCTTCCGGAGAACAGTTTTTGTTCGATGGGATACATGATAACATTAAAAATCAGAGCCATTAACAGACCTAGCAAAAGAGGAAAAATCAGGTTGGTAAGCCAGGCAATTGCTCCGGCAATGATATCAATATTTCCTGCACCGAAGCAAAGCAGGATACATGCTGCGGCAATCGTCAGAATCCATTTGTATGTGCCATGGGATGTGTTGTTTTCCATAAGTATTGTGTCACCTTGTCAGAGTATTTATTTCCGTGTTATTATGTGGAATATTGGGATGTGATATACGGTAAAGAAAAATAAGGGTTGTAAAACAACCCTTATTTCATGATCTGATGACTTCGACACAGGTTCCCATATAGGAAACATTATCCAATCTTTTTAGAACAATATCCTCCCCCATTGAGTGCAAACACTTCAATCGATATTGTTTTTCTTCTTCCATGTATTTTCTTATGTAGACTCTATTGTCCATGAAAAAGGCGCCCACCTCTCCATTATTGGGAAATCTTTTGGCGAAAAGGAGTACGTCTCCTTTACAATACCTGGGAATAAATTCGTTGGTTGCCATCTGGATACCGATATAGGCATCTTCCACAGAGGTCATTACTTCGGAGCGCTCACATGTGTCATATATGACACCATTCTCCACACTGGAGGTGGGCACCAGACACTGAATCGTATGGTTTTTTCCGGAATTTCGCTGAGCTTTGGTACTCATTGCCTCGAACTCCGCAACAGATTGAATGATGTCCTTGCCACGCTTGCCGCTGATGCGGTAATTGGTCAGTAAAATCTTCTCATCAACGGTGTGCTGACACACGCCAAGCAGGCAGTTGACGCTAAGCTGCAAGGCCTGACTCATCTTCAGTACAGTAGAGCTGCGAGGGTCTGTAATCTTGCCATAATAAACATTCTTTACCGTTTCTAAAGGCAAATCACACATTTCTGCAAATTCTACCAGTGGAATGTTTTTGGCGTTTAGTAGTTGCCTTAGTCGTTCTGCGATCATTTTTTCTCCCCTTATGTCATTTTTAACACAAATTACTACTTGTATCGACGAATAAAATGTTACTGTTAATATTTTATTTTGTCAATATTTGAATTATGATTTTTAGGTAACATTTAGTTAGAAATGTTTTTTTGAAAAAGAAGGAGAGTATAAAGATGGACACAGTATGTCTAAGTTACGAACAAGCAAAACCAACGATGGGACAATTACACGAGATCTTATTAAGCATCGGCATTCCACCCAATATACATGGATACAGTTATATCGTGTATTCTTTAGAGCTCATCATGGAAGACCCACAGGCGATGTACTCTGTTACAAAAGGATTATACATAGATGTAGCGAAAAAATTTGGCACCAAGCCTACCAGTGTGGAACGCTCCATTCGATTTGCTATCGGCAGTGCATGGAAATATGGTAATCAGGAGTTTATTCACAGCATTTTCAAAAGCTGTATCCGCCCATATAAGAAGGCACCATCCAATTCGGTATTCTTATCAAGGCTGTACTATTATATTATGAATATGGCATAAGTAGAGGGACTGGCAATGCCGGTCCTTTTTTGTTATGGCGACGAGGAAAGCGGTATCGTGCTTGCACGAATGACATTTGACGACCGCTAATCAGAGCGAGATTCGCGCAGTGCATCTCGTCTCTGATTAAAAGGTTGGAACTGCACAATTTTCGGGTTAGAAATGTAAATACAATATTGTCACAATCTTGGAAATAGACTAAAATTAAAATAGTGTATTTTTAGGAGGGTTATATATATGAAACAAAAGATTTTATCCATGCTTTTATGCGTGGCAATGGTGACGTCCTTGGCCGGCTGTGGCAAAGATGAGGAGACTTTGGAACCGGTGGAGAAGAGTGAGCCGGTGACACTGGTATATGCGGAGATGAATCCGCTGGATACGATTGCCGGTGAGACGGCAGTTGCATTTAAGGAAAAGATAGAAGAAATTTCCGGGGGAAATATTACAATTGATATTCAGCACAGTGGCGTGATGGGAGATGAAACGACTGTGGTAGAGGCAATGATGAAGGGCGGAAGTACCATGGATATGGCGCGTATTTCTTCCACAGCACTTACAAGTCACGGCGGTGAAAAGTCTAAGCTGTTATCTTTACCATTTACCTTTACCAGCCATGAGCATTTTTGGAATTTCGCATCTTCCGATTTGGCAGATGAGATTCTTGGGGAGCCATCAAAGAACGGCAGTGGAATCAGAGGTTTGTTTTACGGAGAAGAGGGCTTCCGGCATTTCTTTACCAATCAGGAGATTACCGGAATCGAGGATTTCATGGGAATGAAGATTCGCGTATCCAACGATCCCATTATGAATGGATTGGTTCAGGGACTTGGAGCTATACCTATGGTGGTATCCTTTAATGAACTCTATATTGCCTTACAGAATGAATTGGTAGATGCTGCAGAGCAGCCACTTATCAATTATAAGTCCAACGCGTTCCAGGAGGTTGCATCTACAGTGATTTTAGATGGACATACCCTTGGTACCATGCAGGTGATTATCACGGACGAAGCTTGGAATAATCTTTCTACCCAGCAGAAGCAGTGGCTCGAGGAGGCCGGAGATTATGCATCTTCTTACAACAGGCAGATTGCAGAGGCGGCGGAGAAGAAGGCTTTGGAAGAGTTGAAAGCAGAAGGCGTGACAATTATCGAGGTGGATGATATTACGCCATGGAAAGAAGCCTGCAACTCCGTAATTGAAAACAATATTGCCGGTAACGAAAGCTTATATCAGCAGATTCAGGATATGAAATAGGAGTGGGGATTATGAAGGAGTGGAAGGATAAAGTATGGAATTTTAATGCAGATATTTCCGGTGAGAATGCAGCACCGGGTGTGGTACGTAAGGTGCTTTCCTTTACGGATGAGGTGATGTGCGTAGAGAATCACTTCGAAAAGGGAGCTGTGGGAGCGCTTCACCAGCATCCACACACCCAGATTACTTATGTGGTGTCCGGTCAGTTTGAGTTTGAAATTGATGGAGTAAAAAACATAGTGAATCCGGGAGATACTATGCTGAAGAAGGACGGCATTTCTCATGGATGTGTTTGTCTGGAGGAAGGTGTTTTATTGGACATTTTTTCCCCAATGCGTGAAGATTTTGTATAATACATAAGCTGAATGTACTATGGTATCTCCTGTAAAATTATGCTATACTTTGGTGAAAATGGTATATTTATGCAGAATATACTAAGCAGGAGGTATATGAAAATGGATAGTCAAACAATTCAGATTTTGATTGCGATGATTATTTATATGGCTATCGTAATCATTTTAGGTCTGACTTTTGCCAAGAAGGCAAATCAGAGTTCAGAGGATTATTTCCTTGGCGGTCGTTCCCTTGGTCCATGGGTAACTGCAATGAGTGCAGAAGCGTCCGATATGAGTGGATGGCTCTTGATGGGATTGCCCGGTGTTGCATATTGGTGTGGTCTTGCTGATGCCAGCTGGACAGCCATCGGTCTTGCTATCGGTACATATGTAAACTGGTTAATTGTTTCTAAGAGACTTCGCCGTTACAGTGTAAGAGCTAATAATTCTATTACTCTGCCGGATTTCTTTTCTAATCGTTTCCGTGAGGATAAGAAGGTGATTATGTCACTGGCAGCGTTGTTTATTTTAGTATTCTTTACCGTATATGCAGCAAGCTGCTTTGTAACCTGTGGTAAGTTATTCTCTACCTTATTTGGTGCACCATATGTGACAATGATGATTGTAGGTGCTGCGTTTGTACTTCTGTACACTATTTTAGGTGGATTCCTTGCAGAGAGTGCATCTGACTTTATGCAAGCAATTGTTATGATTGTGGCTCTTGGCGTAATCGTGGTAATCAGTACAGTAAGCGCAGGTGGTCTTGGTGCGGTAATCGAGAATGCGCAATCTATTCCCGGATTCTTTGAGTTCTTCGGATTAGCTACCCCTTCCTTAAATGAGGCGGGAGAGCAGATTGTGGAAGCCGGTGCACCGGTATTCGGTGAGGCCCGTGATTATGGCATCTTAACCATTTGTTCTATGCTTGCATGGGGACTTGGATATTTTGGTATGCCTCAGGTACTTCTTCGTTTCATGGCAATTCGTAAGGAAGAAGAGCTTGACCGTTCAAGAAGAATTGCGATGGTTTGGGTTGTAATTTCTCTTGGCATTGCAGTGTTTATCGGTATTGCAGGTAGAGCATTATTCCCTACCGCACATTTGACTGCGTCTTCCTCAGAGAATATTTTCATTACATTAGCAACCAGTTCACTGCCACCTATTTTTGCAGGTTTTGTAATGGCAGGTATTCTGGCAGCAACCATCAGCTCCTCAGATTCTTATCTTTTGATTGCAGCATCCGCTGTATCAAAGAATATTTATCAGGGTGTGTTTAAGAAGGATGCTACCGATAAGCAGGTTATGAATGTTTCCAGAATTACTTTATTAGTAATTGCACTTATCGCGATGTTTATTGCAATGGATGAAGATAGTGTTATTTTCAAGGTTGTATCCTTTGCGTGGGCAGGTTTTGGTGCTACCTTCGGACCTCTTATGTTATTCTCCCTTTTCTGGAAGAGAATCAATAGAGCAGGTGCGATTGCAGGTATGGTATCCGGTGCCGGAATGGTATTCTTATGGAAGCTGGTAATCAGTAAGCTTGGTGGTGCATTCGCTATCTATGAGCTTCTTCCTGCATTTATCTTCTCCTCAGTATGTATCGTTGTGGTTTCTTTATTAACCGCACCGCCATCTAAGGAGATTGAGGAAGACTTTGAAGCTGTAAAGAATGCACAATAGGTGCTTTTAATAAGTAAGTAACCCTTCTTTTGACTAAAAAAGTCAAAAGAAGGGTTTTTTATTAATTTTTAGTAAAGAATTATTAATATTCAAATAGGATAATTGATTTTCAGACGTTAATGTAATAAAATACTACTAGAGTACGATTTGTGGGATAAGGGGTTATTTACTTTTGGAAAAGAAGCTTTCAGTTATTATTAATATTGTTTTTTATTGTCTGATTTTGGGACTGGTTCTGGCATTTTGTAAGTATATTTTGCCGGTGCTGGTGCCGTTTATTATTGCCTTTGTGGTGGCTAGTTTTTTACAGTTTTTTGTAAGAAAGCTTAGTAAAAGAATCCCTGATAGAAAGAAAAGTATTTCCATATTATTGTGCATTTTGTTCTATGTTCTTGTGGCTGTGCTTGTTTCTTTTGTAGGAGTCAAGGTTGTGGATGTAGTGTGGAGCTTTGTTGAAAGTATTCCCGGCTGGTATCATCAGACGCTTGTGCCTCTAATCAATGAATTGGTTCTTTGGATTAATGAACTGCTTACCTCTTCTGACATTGGAATTGCCGGAGAGGTAAACACGCTTTTCAAGGAAATGATGAATGCCATGGAGAATTTTATAACGACTTTCTCGGTCAATGCGGTGAAATTTGCTACGGACGGGATTGTGGGAATTCCGGGTTTTATTATTAGGGCAGTAATAACGGTAGTTGCCAGTTTTTTCTTTATGGCAGATTATGATATGATTCTTAGATTTATGGGAAAGCTTATTCCTAAGGGAAAGGAGCAGAGTTTTCATGATATCAAGAATTATTTTGCAAACACGCTACTGATTTATTTGAAGTCGTACAGCTTATTGTTTTTGCTTACGTATGTGGAGCTGTGCATCGGATTTAGTCTGTTGGGCTTGCCATATGCACTTTTGCTTGCTCTATTGGTAGCAGTGTTTGACATTTTGCCAATCTTAGGTGTAGGAGGAATTCTTCTTCCGTGGGCAGTGGTTTTAGTGTTTATGCAGGAGATACCTATGGCTGTGGGTATGGTACTTTTATATCTTGTGATTACCATTATCCGTAATACATTGGAGCCACGTGTTGTGGGAAAACAGATAGGTCTTCACCCATTAGCTACCCTGATTGCTCTTTATGTAGGTCTTAAAGTACTTGGTATTATTGGAATGTTCTTATTCCCTGTAACACTGGCAGTACTTGTTAATATGGAGAAGGAAGATGCCTTGCATATTGTGAAAACACAAAGTGAATAAGTAATATCGGAGCTTGCCGGAAGTATGGGCAAGCTCTTTTTTTTGTTATGGCGACGAGGAAAATGGACACCGAGCTTGCATGAGAGAACATTTGACGATCGCAAATCAGAGCGAGATTCGCAAAGCGTATCTCGTTTCTGCGAAAAATAAAGTTTTAGTGAAAAGTGAAATAAATATAATGGGTAGTGTAAAAGTACCAAGTGGTGTGCAAAACGCACGAAAAACAAACTTTTAAGTTTGGTTTAAAGAGTAAAAACTAAACTATTTTAACGAAAATTAAAAAATAACCTCCAGATTATTGAATAAAAATGTACAATTTGTTAAGATTTTGTTAAAGATATTGTAGAAAGTATCTAAAGGAGGATTTTTATGAAGAGGAAGCAGTGGAGCAAGTTAATAGCTACCGTGACTGCCACAGCAATGGCTTTTGCCGGTGTGGTAGGTAATCCGGAGAGCTTATTGCAGGTTAGTGCCGAGAATGAAGGCATCACTTATGTCGATGATGAAGCTTTAGATGCAGCACTTAACAGTTCCGGGGAAGTACTTACATTTACCAGAAATGCGGTACATGATCCATCAGTTGTAGTGGATGGGGATACATATTATGTATTCGGTTCTCATATGGGAGTTTCCAAGACTACGGACTTAAGAAATTGGACAAGTGTTACCAGCGAGTCTGAGAGCAGCACTTTATTTGGTACCACCGTAAGCGGAAGTGATGCAGTTACACAGGTGTCTTATAATGAGGCATTCCGTAATAATGCATATACCGGCAAGGTAACTATTTTAGTGGATGGAGTAGAAACAGAGGTTGACTTCGGTACATATGATGCATCTGCTTGGAACACGGCGGTGAATTCTTATAATGTACAGGGTAATATGTGGGCACCTGATGTTATCTACAATGAGACCATGGGTAAATGGTGCATGTACTTAAGCTTAAATGGTGCAAAGTGGAACTCCAGCATTATTTTACTTACTGCAGATCAGGTTGAGGGACCTTATGTATATCAGGGACCTGTTATCTATTCCGGTTTCAACGGAACTAACCCAATGGACCCCATGGATACTGACCTTGACCTTGTTTATCCGGAGATGGTTAGTACCGGAGATGCTCCTTCAAAATATAACGTAGGGGAATCATGGGGAACCTATTGGCCGCACGCTATCGATCCTTGTGTTTCCTATGATGAAGACGGAGATCTTTACTTAATCTATGGTTCTTGGTCCGGTGGTATTTATGCAATCGAACTGGATGAGAATACCGGTCTTCGTGATTATACAGTAGTTTATGAAAGCTCTGATACTGCAAATGCTGCAGTTACTTCCGATGCATACTTCGGTAAGAAGATTGCAGGTGGAGCATATGTATCCGGTGAGGGTGCTTATGTTGAGCAGATTGGCGACTATTGGTATTTATTTATGTCCTACGGATTCTATTCTCCGGATGGAGGATACGAGATGCGTATTTTCCGCTCTGAGAATATCGATGGACCTTACGTGGATGCAACCGGTGACAGCGCTATTTTCCCTAGCTACAAGATGAACTATGGTGTGAATGGCGTAACCAATGGCGAGAAGCTGATGGGTGGCTATCAGTGGCAGACCATGGAAATCGGTGAAATTGCACAGGGACATAACTCGGCATTTGTTGATGATGACGGAAATGCATATGTGGTATATCATACCAAGTTCAATGATGGTACTGTATCCCATGCACTTCGTGTACATCAGTTATACGTAAATGAAGCAGGCTGGCTTGTAGCTGCTCCTTACGAATATACCGGTGAGACGGTTAATGATGCAACATTAGCAAGCACCACCTTTGAAACTGCGGAAATCGCAGGTGACTATCAGGTAATCGTACATAAATACGGCATGAATTATGCGAATATGGAAATCGTTTATCCTGAGACCATTTCATTAAGCGAAGACGGAACCGTAACCGGTGCATATACCGGTACATGGGAAGTAACAAAAGGTTCTTATGTAAATGTAACCTTAAATGATACTCTTTATCAGGGTGTTCTTGTAAAGCAACTTGTTGATGGTACTGCAAACAATGTTCTTACCTTCACTGCTAAGTCAGAAGCAGGTGTGAGCCTTTGGGGTAGCAAGAACGTAGGTGATGAAATGGCAATTGCACTGACCAGAGATTCCTTAGGTCTTGCAAATGCTAACAATATTTTCCCTGTAAGCGGTCAGATTTACCAGAACGTAACTCTTCCTACCACAGGCATCCAGGATGCAGTAGTAACCTGGACAAGCAGTAACACGGATGTGCTTAGTGATGAGGGTGTGGTGACTGTTCCGGCAGAGGATACGGTTGTAACCATGACCTGTACCATCAGTAAGGGTACCACTGCTTATGAAAAAGCATTTCAAGTAACCGTTATGGGCTTAAGCTCCAGAAATGGTGATATCAACACAGGACTTGTAGCAAAATATGAGTTCGAAGGTGATTTTGCAGATTCTTTAAGTGACACTGTAGGTACTGCTACCGCACAGGCGTCTGGAACTGCACCTTCTATCAAGACTGATAAGGATCTTGGCAGTCAGGTTGCTCAGGTAAACTTTGGTTATGACGGAGCAAGCTCAAGTAATTATGTTGAGATTCCGAACCCATTAAAGGGAAGCGAAACAGGCGCAGCAACCATCTCTATGCAGGTGAAGCGTTCTGATTCTGACGTATGGGATGCTCTTTGGGGCTTCATGGATTTAGATAACACCGACGGTGTAGAAGGAAGATTCTATTTAACCGGTAATGCTTATGTAGGCTTTAACGGAACCGGCGGTTGGTTTGATGCAAACCACTCTGAAACTGTGACAAACGCAATTCCTGTAGGTGAGTGGAGCCTTGTTACAGTAGCAGTAGACGGCGAAGGATTTGATATTTATATTGATGGTGCTCTTGCTTATAGCGAGGCTTATACCAAGGCATTTGGCAGTGGTAACGGTTTTGAGGATTATGCAAGTGTAACCAATTTAGTTGCTTCCACTGATACCTTCTACTTAGGATATGGTTCTTGGTGGGGATCTGCACCTTTTAGAGCAGATGATTTATCATTCTATGACAGAGCATTTACTGCAGCAGATGCATCTGCTTTATACGAGGCATTTGTAGAGAAGATGACTCCGGCAGAGGATGGAGAGGATACTACTTCTTCCAGAACCTATACGGAACTTGAGCAGTATCAGACATATTATAACGACTTCGAAGAAGGTCTTGGTGATGCAACCGTAGTTGGTAGCGGTGAAATTGAGACCGTAGAAGATGAGAAATTCGGCAGCGTATATCACAACGCAACAGGCGATGCAGGTGTACGTACTAATTACTTATTATTACCTAGCGATACTATCGCAAATGCAGCTACTACCGGAAGCGAAGAGATGTCTATCGGATTCTGGGTAAATGTGGCAGATGCTGAAAATTATTTCTATTCACCAATATTTACCGCATATGGTGCTGAGCCAAATGCAGATACCGGCAACAGCTGGCCTATGTTGGCTCTGCAGTCAAGACTTCTTGCACAGGTGAACTGCGCAGGCTGGACTGACTTTACCGCAGCAGAGAACGTTGCAGGAGTAAATCAGGAGTCAACCGATTGGTTAGCAGATGGTGAATGGCATTACTATACCGCAACTGTTACTCAGGACACTGTTACTGTATATGTAGACGGTAAGGTTATGAATCAGTGGAGCTTAAGCGGAAGTGACGGAAGTACTGTAGCAGGTTTATTCTCCAACGGCGCAGACCTTGATTATGTATGTCTCGGTGGTAACCAGGCATGGACATGGGCAGATAACGATGCATCCTATATGTTTGATAAGGTATCCTTATACTCAACTGCATTAACTGCAGACGAAGTAGTAACTGTTATGAATGAGGTTGGAAAAGCTCGTTCTTACAAGGAACTTCAGGGTTACCAGACTTATTACAATGATTTTGAAGACGGACTTGGCGGCGCAACCGTAGTGGGAAGCGGCGAAGTTGAGACCGTTGAAGAGGAAGCTTTTGGAAGCGTATATCACAACGCAACAGGTGAAGCAGGTGTACGTACCAATTACTTATTATTACCAAGCGATACTATTGCCAATGCAGCTACTACCGGAAGCGAAGAAATGACCATCGGTTTCTGGGTGAATGTAGCAGATGCTGAGAATTATTTCTACTCACCAATCTTTACTGCATATGGTGATGCACCGAATGCAGATACCGGCAACAGCTGGCCTATGATGGCACTGCAGTCAAGACTTCTTGCACAGGTAAACTGCGCAGGTTGGACTGACTTTACCGCAGTTGAGAATGTAGAGGGTGCAAATCAGGAATCAACCGCATGGTTGGATGACAAAGAGTGGCACTACTATACAGCAACCTTCACACAGGAATTAGTAACCGTATATGTAGACGGCGAAGTAATGAACCAGTGGGCATTGGAAGGTACTGACGGAAATACCGTAGCAGGTGTATTCTCTAACGGAAGCGAACTTGATTATGTTTGTCTTGGTGGTAACCAGGCATGGACTTGGGCAGATAATGATGCATCTTACATGTTTGATAAGGTAGCTTTGTTCTCTACTGCACTTACTCAGGATGAAATCTCTAAGGTAATGGCAGCAGAAGGTCCTGAGACTGAGGAGCCGGAGGCAACTCCTGAGCCTACCGAGGCACCGGAACCTACAGCTACTCCTGTACCGAGAGAGGACCGTACTTACGAAGAAGTAGAAGGCTTCAAGACCTACTTTAATGACTTTGAAAATGGTTACGGAACTACTATACAGATTGGTAGTGGTGCGTTAGAAGCTAGCGAAGATGCTACCTTTGGTACCGTATACCACAATGCAACTGCTAATGCAGGTGTACGTACTAACTACTTATTATTACCTAGTGATACTATTGCAAATGCAGTAGCAGCAGGTAACGAAGAATTATCTATTGGTTTCTGGGTAAATGTTGCAGATGCAACGGGTTACTACTGGACTCCGTTATTTACCGCATATGGTGCGGCACCTACCGATACCGGTAATACATGGCCAATGATGGCACTACAGTCAAGACTTCTTGGACAGGTGAATTGTGCAGGATATGCAGACTTTACCGCAGCACAAAATGTGGCGGGTGCAAATCTGGAATCAACCGTATGGTTAGATGATGCTCAGTGGCATTACTACACTGCGACCTTTACCAAGAATACCGCAGCTGTATATGTGGACGGCGAGTTACAGAACCAGTGGACCTTTGATGGTACCGATGGCAACTGTATCAGCGGTATCTTCACCGCAGGTAATGAGCTTACTTATGTATCTCTTGGCGGTAACCAGGCATGGGATTGGGCAGACAATGATTCTTCCTACATGTTCGATGATGTAGCGGTTTACTCAACTGTATTATCCGCAGCAGAAATCGCTGATGTTATGGAAGCTAAAGCAGAGGCTGCACCGGAAGCAACGGTCGCACCTACTGCTACACCAGAACCTACCGTAGCACCTACCGAGGCACCTACTGCTACACCAGAACCTACCGTAGCACCTACCGAGGCACCTACTGCTACACCAGAACCTACCGTAGCACCTACCGAGGCACCTACTGCTACACCTGAACCTACCATAGCTCCGACTGAAGCACCTACCGAGGCTCCTGCACCTTCAGAAGAGCCTGAAGAAGAGGAAAATGTTGTAGAAGATATCGTTAAGGAAACAGTGAATGCTGTAGAAGATATCGTGAATTCAGAATCAGTAGAAGAAGCTGTGGAAGTAGTAGTTACCTATGTAAAGAAGGTTACCAATCTTTTCAAAAAGCTTTTTGGCTGGTGGTAAAACCAGTTTAAGATTAAGAGGATAGTCCGCAAGGATTATCCTCTTTTTTCACTTCTTTTATTGTTTGAATTATGTGGTAAAAAAGAGCAAAATGTAGTATGATGAGCGTATGTAAGCATTTACATCGGAGAGGATTATTATGACAATTCAGGAAAGTGTTTTAGCGCAGGATTTGGAACAAATGATACAGCGGCTTTTAGAAGAACCGTCATGTATCGATGAAAAGATTGATGGAATTTGGATTCCTTTTTATGTGGCAAGGTTGGGGAATTTCCCTATGATGAAATACATTGTAGAGTATTCCAGAGCCAGCTTCAATGAGGTGGATGAGAAGAACCGGGATGTTCTTCATTATGGTGTAGAGTCCGGGAATTTGGAACTGGTACGTTATCTTGTGGAGAAGGTAGGAATGTCTCCGGTAAGAGGTGACGCAAATCTTATGACACCCTTCGGGATTGCCCATGAGAAGGAATTTACAGATATTGAGAAATATTTCGAGGAATATGTAGGGGCAAGGTATGAGGATATGTATCACAATCCCATATTGACCGGAATGCACCCGGATCCATCCATTGTGAGGGTAGGTGAGGATTATTACATGGTAAATTCTTCCTTTATTTATTTCCCATGTATCCCTATTTCCCATTCTAAGGATTTGATTCACTGGGAGGTAATCGGTCATGCTATTACTAATCCTGAGTGGGCTCATTTGCAGGAATTAGAGGGTGGAAGAGGTTATTGGGCACCGGATATTTCTTATGATAACGGACGCTTTTATATTACTGCTACCTATCGCCTAAATGATGATGGAACAGTGTATCGTAAGCAGATGGTGACCTCTGCAGAGAGACCGGAAGGACCCTATGAGGAACCGATATTTTTAGACGAGGATGGTATTGATCCATCCATCTTTACCGATGATGATGGGCGCAGATACATGATTTTAAACCGTGGTGCCAGAATTTTTGAAATCAGTCCGGACGGAAAGAAGCAACTTTCTGAGGCAAGGCTGTTGTATTATGGACATCAGAAGCGTGCACCGGAGGGCTCCCATCTCCTGAAAAAGGATGGTTACTATTATTTATTTCAGGCAGAGGGCGGCACGGGACCGGGACATCGAATCTCTGTGTCCAGAAGTAAGACCTTGTTTGGCAATTATGAGCCATGCCCCTATAATCCCATTATGCGTCAGACGGACCCGAAAGCAGGTATCCAGCGGGCAGGCCATGGTAAGCCGGTACAGACCCAGAACGGGGAGTGGTACATGGTGTATCTCTGTGGCAGACAGATTGACGGTGCGTACAGTATGCTGGGAAGAGAGACCGCTATGGATCCCATTACATGGAACAGCGACGGCTGGCCCATGGTAAACAATCTGCAGGGACCCAGTGTTCTTCAGAAGAAACCGGACCTGCCGGAGTATATTCCCAAGGAGATAGAGGATGACTTTGAAAAGGGAATTCTCAGTACGAAATGGGTGTCTCCCAGAGCACCGGAAGAAAATGCTTATACTTTTGCAGAGGGATTCTTAAAGTTGCTTGGAAGCATGAACCCGCTGTCATCCATGTATTCCAGAAATATTCTTTTGCGCAGACAGGAAAATTTCCGGTTTAGCTTCTGTGCCAAATTGAAGGTACCTAAGCTGAAAGTGGCGCAGAGCATGGGAATTACCTGTTATTATGATGAGAACACCTATCTTACCTGTGGGATATATGCCGGTGAGAAGGGATATGAGCTTAAGCTGGAAGAGCATATCGGGAAGGAAAACCGCTGCAGTGGATGCGTAGCTTTAGATACTCAGGAAGGTGAGCTGCTTACCTTGAAGGTGGACACGAATTATCTTAGAAGAAGCTTTTCTTATCAGAGAACAGATGGAGAGTGGAAGGAGCTTGCAACTCTTGAGAATGTGTATTATCTGTGCGATGAGGGGATCAGAATGGGTAAGCGCTTTACCGGAGCCATGGTGGGAGTGTATGCTTACTCAGGAGAATACGAAGAAAGATTAATCGGTGAGTTCAAGAATTTGAACTACAGCCCTATGTTATAAGGAGAATGTGACAATGAAGAAGATGTGGAATGCCGATAACGGCGACGGAACTTATACCAATCCTATATTATATACGGATTATTCGGATCCGGATGTCATCCGTGTGGGAGAAGATTATTTTATGGTGGCATCCAGTTTCTGCAATTCACCATCCGTACCGGTGCTTCATTCTAAGGACTTGGTAAACTGGAAGGTCATCAGTTATTGTATGGAGAAGCTTCCTTTTGATTATTATGATAAGCCTGTGCATGGCTGTGGAAGCTGGGCTCCGTCCATCCGTTTTCATGAGGGATATTTTTATGCGTTTATCCCCATGCCGGATGAAGGAATCTTTATGTGTAAGACAGATGACCCGTTTAAGGGCTGGGAAGAGCCGGTATGCGTACGAAAGGTTTGCGGCTGGATTGACCCATGTCCCTTCTGGGATGATGACGGAAAAGCATATATGGTAACTGCTTTTGCAAGAAGTCGCATTGGATTTAAGAGTATCTTACATATGAGTCCTATTAAGCCGGATTGTACCGAGACATTGGATGATGGTATGCATATATATGATGGGCATGATACCCAGCCTACCATCGAGGGACCAAAGCTTTATAAGAGAAACGGATATTATTATATTTTTGCTCCCGCAGGTGGTGTAAAGCCGGGCTGGCAGACGGTCCTTCGTTCCAGAAGCATATACGGGCCTTATGAGGAGAAAATTGTTCTTCATCAGGGAAACACTGAGATTAACGGACCTCATCAGGGTGCGTGGATAGATACTCCAAGCGGAGAAGATTGGTTTATCCATTTTCAGGATGTGGGAAATGCAGGAAGAATTATTCATTTACAGCCAATGCGCTGGGTGGACGATTGGCCGGTTATCGGTATAAATGAGGATGAGAATGGCTGTGGTGAACCGGTAATCACCTATCAGAAGCCGGATGTGGGACGCAGCTATGAGCCATGCTCGCCGGAGGATTCAGATGATTTCTTAGAGGATAGCCTAGGACTTCAGTGGCAGTGGAATGCCAATTATAAAGAGCATTGGTACAAATTGGAGAATGAACATTTGGTGTTATTCTCCCAGCCGGTAGACCCTGCAGTCCAGCTTTGTGATGTCAGCAATCTTTTACTTCAGAAGTGGCCTGCACCGGAATTTATGATTACAGTCAAGATGGATATCAGTGAGCTGGTGGATGGTGATTATGCGGGAATGGTATCTCTTGGCGGCGTCTATACTGCTCTTGCAGTAAGAGTAAAGGATGGAAGACGTAATCTGGTACAGATGACCGGAGAGTGGACCAAGGACAATGAAGTAGAGAAGATTTATGATAGCGTTTGCGGAGATTCCTTATACCTCCGCATGACCGTACAGAATGAAGAATTGGTTTCTTACGAATACAGCGAGGACGGAGAGAATTACAAGTCCGTGGGCGAAGTAATTCCTGCAACACCGGGACGCTGGGTAGGCGTTAAGGCCGGACTTTTCGCCATTAATAGACGAGAAAGAGAAAGCGGTGCACTAAAGGTGGACTACTTCCTCTTTGAAAAACTTTCATAGGGCGGATATCCGACTAAGTAATGGGCAGTGTTGCAAGCTCCCGGTGCCGCCGCGGGGGAATTACTCCCCTACGAGGCCCTGCGAGAACTGCGTAGCAATTTCCAAAATCAGTGTTTGCGTTCTATTCGTGTCTCGGCACGTGTTAGACAATCGGCGTATCTGTCCCGCAGAGGGCGGATTCTACACAGAGCTTCTATGCCAGCCTTTTCTTTCAGGATAAGTCCTGGGTATTAGTAAACTGTTCGAAACTGCTTAAATTTCACAAAGTTGCAGATTACGTTCTATGATTAGTCACTGTCTGTCCAAGCTTCGAGCACAATAAAAGAGCTGTTCACCTGTGTTGAGATACAAGTATCTTGTATCTCCCACAGTGTGTACAGCTCTTTTATTGTGTCGAAGGCATGTCCCGACATTGACGGGAACGCAATCTGCAACTTTGGAAATTTCTACGCACTTTCTCTAAGCTTACTAATACCCAGGACTTATCCTCGAAAGAAGGCTGGTTTTCAAGGTTTCATCCAAGAATCCGCCTAATATGCGGGCAAATTCGTCGATTGTCTAACCTTGAAGAGACTCGAATAATCAAAGAATGCAAACTTAATTTTGTGAAATTGAAGCCGTTCGCAGATGGGTCTCGTAGGGGAGTAATTCCCCCGCGGCGACACCGGGAGCTTGCGTGATTGCCCGATTGCTTCGGATATCCGTGATTAGCAGACGTAGAAGTAGATAAAGATAAAATGGCAGAGGCTTCCGCCCATCACAAATAGGTGAAATATTTCATGGGAGCCGAAGTATTTGTATCGGCCATGGAAGGGCTTGAATTTCAGGGCGTAGATGACACCGCCGATGGTGTAGATGATGCCGCCGCTAAGGAGCCAGAGAAAACCACCAAGGGGCAGGGCATTCCAGATTTCACCGAAGGCGAAGACACATACCCAGCCCATGGAAATATAAATTACGGAAGAAAACCACTTAGGACAGGTAACCCAGAGCATCTTGGTAATCATACCGATGAATGCAATGGTCCAAACGGCAATCAGCATATATAGTCCCGTCCGGTTTCCCAGGGAAATCATACAGACCGGTGTGTAGGAGCCGGCGATGAGCACGAAAATCATCATATGGTCGATTCTTTTAAAGATGCGAAGCTTGGAGCCTTCCAGATTCACAGAATGATAAAGGGCACTGGCTCCGTAAAGAAGAATCATGCTACTGATAAAGATAAACGTAGCTATAAGGGTGACTTTTCCGCCTTGAGTAGCTGCTTTTACAAGGAGTGGTGCTGCAGCAATCAGTGCAAGCATCATAGCTATATAATGTGTAAGGGCACTTCCCGGTTCACGTATGGTAATCTGCATAAAAACACCTCCAATAATAGGTAAATCACAACATGTGGTTTTGAAAACTACATGATGCATAATTAATACTACAGCGTATTGAATTAAAAGTCAATACGCTTTCTTTGTCTTTTGCTTAAAATATCCTGTGCAAAGAAAAAGTATGTACAAAGAGAATGAAAAAATTTTCGTATGAAAATTTGGATATTCGGTACAATAACATTGTCAAAAGTATTGAAAGAAGTAATAGAGGTATTTTTATGGAAAATCAAAAGTCGCAGGTGAATCGAGCAAAACCTTACCAGATTATTCTGTTTCCTTTTAATAATGGTGCTACCAACATCTATTTTTTACTGACAATGAATTATATTGTATATCATGCCAATGGAGTGCTGGGACTTATCCTGATCTTTGCTAATGTAATGGTGACGATAATGCGTATCTTTGATGCGATAACAGACCCGATTATCGGTGTGATTATTGACAAAACAGATGGTAAATTCGGCAAATTCCGCCCCTATATTGTGCTGGGAAATATTATTATGGCAGTGTCGGCCATAATGATGTACTTTGGTACCCGTGCCATCCCTGAGGAGATGATGTGGCTTAGGTATGTTGGTTTTGTGCTGGCTTATATTATCTATGTCATTGGTTATACCTTTCAGACAGCCTGTACCCGTTCCGGTCAGACGGTACTTACCAACGACCCTTCCCAGAGACCGCTATTTATTATATTTAATACTATTGCATCTCTTTTTGGTATGGGATTTGTACAGATTGTTGCCCCCCTTTTGGGAGAAAGGTACGGATATGGCTCCACAGAGTTTTTTGATATTATTGTGCCAATCTCCATTGTGCTGTCAGCGGTACTTACCATTTTGGCACTTATTGGCATCTGGGAGAAGGACAGACCGGAGTATTATGGAGTGGGAAATGAAAAGCAGGAAAAGGCCAAGCTGTCTGAGTATCTGGAGATTATAAAGAATAATAAGGAGCTGAGGATGCTTATGATTGCCGGCGGAAGCACAAAACTAGCTTTTGCGGTGGCGGGAAATATGAGTGTAGCTTGTATGCTCTACGCGTCCATGATGGGGGATTACAGCGGACTATATCTGCCACTTTTCGGAATTACCTTCGCAGCATCCATCCCCTTCTTTATGCTCAGTGTGAGAACTGCCCAGAAAAAGGGGCAGAAGGTTGCACTTGCCCAGTATACTCGCATTGCATTAATCAGCTATGCAGGTGTATTGGTACTTCTTTTATTGTGGACACCGGATACGACCTTTGCCATTTTGTCCTTAAGAGATATCAATATTTATACCATACTTTTTGTGATATTCTATGCGGTGGGATACGGAGCTTATTATTCTACGGCGGATATGCCCATTCCTATGGTAGCAGACTGCTCCGATTATGAAACCTATAGAAGTGGTAAATATATTCCCGGTATTATCGGAACATTGTTCAGTCTGGTGGATAAGCTGGTGTCATCCCTTGGATCTACTATTGTAGGAGCAGCAGTGGTATTAATTGGAATCGAAAATCTGCCGGATACGGGTACCCCCTATGTTCCGGGAATGAAATGGGTGGTAATTGTCCTGTTTTGCGTTTTACCCATGCTTTCCTGGCTGATTACCCAATTTGCAATGCGCAAATATAGCCTTACCGGTGAGAAAATGGCTCATATTCAGCTGGTAAATGCAAATCGAAAGGATGCTATTGCTGAGGGAATGAGTATGGAAGAAGCAATGAAAAAATATATATAAATTTCAGAAAATTATCTATTTTGCGGATTGAAAAAATGGATAAATATGGTATTATAGTACTATCTACCACTAGAAGATAGGGGAAATACTATGGAAGTGAACAAAGCAGGATTAACCGGAAGATTGTTTGACGGATTTGCGCAGACGTCACGCAGAAGATATATTTTTCTCAGTAATATAGAGACCGGAGTTACCAGATGGTGTCAGAATGCAGTTGAAGCTTTGGGGTTGCCAGATGAGTATATGCTGGATTGTGAAGTTTTCTGGGCATCTTTGATTCATCAGGATGATAGAGAGATGTTTCTTTCAGACATGGCTCAGGTTAAGAGTGGCAAGAAGAATTACCATAACCTGGAATATCGCATTAAAAATGCACAGGGTGAATATGTGATTTGTACCTGCCGTGGAGTTGTTCTGGAGGGAACGGAGACAGAGCCACCGCTTTTCATGGGAACGGTTACCAATCATGGCATTGCGGACAATGTGGATGCGACTACTAATTTGTATAATATCCATGGATTCTGGCGTTATCTTCGTGAAGTAAAAGGAAGTGATAATCTATATACCACACTTTTGATTGGTGTTAACAATTTTGCAGATATCAATGGTGTTTATGGATATGATTTCGGAGACAAGGCACTTCGCGCCATTGGCTCTCTGTTGACATCGGTACTTGGCAAGCAAGTGCAGATTTTCCGTATGGATGGCGTGCGCTTTGCCTGTTGTTTTGTAGATATCAGTGAGAAGAAACTGATGAGATTATATACCCAGCTGAAGGAAGAGTTTGCCAAAGGTATATTGGTTGGCGAGGGTAGAATTGTGATTAACATTTCCGGTGGTGCGGTGCAGTTTACCGGAGACTTTGATGAGTATGCAGTACAGAATGGTGCCAGATATGCGCTGCAGCAGTCCAAGTATGAGATGGGTAGCGAGCTGGTGTTATTTAACAATGAACGCCTGGAAGATAACCAGAATACATTAGAGCTGATTGAGCATATCCGTAATTGTATTATAGATGATTTCAAAGGCTTCTACCTTACGTTCCAACCTATTATGAGTGCTGATACGGAGACGGTAATCGGTGCCGAGGCACTTCTTCGCTGGAAGTGTGAGCCCTTTGGCGAGGTTCCGCCCGGAAGATTTATTCCATGGCTGGAGAATGACCCCAGTTTCTTTGAATTGGGTAATTGGATTTTAAAAACTGCAATGACGGAAGCGAAGGCTTTGCTGGAAAAGCATCCGGATTTTGTTCTTAATGTAAATGTTGCATATCCACAGATGGCCAGACACAATTTCCGCAATAGTGTGCGTGAGATTCTGGCGCAGACCGGATATCCACCCCAGAATTTATGTCTGGAATTAACAGAACGCTGCAGACATCTGGAGGTAGGATATCTAAGACGGGAGATTGAACGTCTGAAGGAACTGGGAATCCATTTTGCAATGGATGATTTCGGAACGGGATTTTCATCCCTGGATTTACTTGCGGCGATTCCTGTGGATACCCTTAAAATCGACCGTGGCTTTGTGCGAGATATCGAAACCAATACGGCAAACCAACATATTGTAAAGGCAGTTACCGGATGTGCACAGGATATGGGAGTGCATGTTTGCCTGGAAGGTCTGGAAGACCGTAAGATGATTAACTTCACAAAACAATATCATGTATATAGTTATCAGGGCTATTATTTTTCAAAACCTATTGTAATGGATGAGTTTGTTGACAAATATAATTAGCCCGCAAAAAGAAAATATTGCGCTATTTTAAAGGCTGTACCGAAATTTTTAGGGTACAGCTTTTTCTTTTGGTAAGTATTGCGAGAAATTGGTCGAATAGATGTAAAATTTTCGCCAATTTGCAATAAATTTCTTGCATAATTAGGAAAAATTTACTATAATTTTTAAGTAAGTATGATTATCCTTGGGGTATTCTCGAAACAGAGGGGTTTTATATGGATGTAGAAATATTAAAACAATTTACAATGGCAGGTGCAAAGCCGGAAGAGGCAATTTACAGATTCCTTGGAAAAGAAGATATTTATAAAAAATTTTTGAAAAAATATCTTGACGATACCGGAATTGATTCTATTAAGCAAAGTGTTGTCAAAAAGGATGCCTTTGAGGTATTTAAGGCGGCTCACACACTAAAAGGGGTTGCTGCAAATCTGGGGCTGGAATGCGTGCAGAATAAGGCAAGCGAAATAACGGAATATACCAGAGAGAAGAGCTTTGATTGTTTTGACGTAGCTCTCCTTGGTTCCATGGTTACGGAGCTGGAGGAGTGTAATAGAAAAGTCTGTGAGGTTATTGAAATATATTGTCAGTAAAGGCAGGGATGGCAAATGCAGCAAGAGGCTATTATGTGGCAGAAGTCAATGGACTATTCCTTGGAGCTTGTTCTTGTATTTGATGAGCAGGGAAAGGTTGAGTATACCAACCAGACTGCCCGGGAAATGCTGGAATACGGCCCTGAGGATGCGGATGTAACCATATATGATATTTTTCCGGGAGTTTTCACCGAAAGCGAAAATGGCTTCGTGACGGATTTTAAGCTGGGAAGAGAAATACAGGATATAAATATTTACCGGAAAAATCGTACATTTTTTCATGCAGAGGCCAGAATTTTTCCAATCATGCAGGATGGGACATATGTATGTATGGCTAAGGACATTTCCAAGCAGGATTATCTGGAGAAGGAAATTGAGAATGCCATTGAGGATGCTAAGGCGGCGGCAAAGGTAAAATCTGAGTTTGTGGCCAATGTAACTCATGAACTTCGTACTCCGGTAAATGGTATTTTAGGAAATACCAGGCAGCTGCTTGAGCTGGAAGATGACAGAATGAAGCTGAAATATCTTGGTACCATCGAAAGATGCTGCAAGGATATGAATCAGATTATTAATAATATACTGGATTTCTCAAAGCTGGAGGCGGGAAAGTTTACTTTGGACAATCAGAAGTTTTCTTTCCGCGGGATGGTGGATTATGTAAAGGCAACCCACAATGTAAAAGCGACGGAAAAGGGACTTGACTTTTTTGTGACGGTGTCCTCGGATATTCCGGAATATGTAATTGGTGATGAACTGCGAATTGTGCAGGTTTTAAATAATTTACTATCCAATGCCTGTAAGTTTACCTCCATTGGTAAGGTGGCGCTAGAGGTAGTGAAAACGGCTCAGATTGGTAAGAAAATAGAGTTATTCTTTATGGTGATAGATTCCGGTATCGGAATCAGTCAGGAGCAGATGGATAAGCTTTTCCAAAGCTTTTCCCAGGTGGACGCATCCATATCCAGAAAGTATGGAGGTACCGGGTTGGGGCTGAACATAAGTAAGCAGCTGGTAGAGCTGATGGGCGGCAAGATTAATGTGGATAGCAGGCCGGGGATAGGAAGTACCTTTTCTTTTTCTGTGTGGGTAGAGCTTACGGAAGAAGAATTGGAGAAAACAGGTGTGCCATCAGAGAATGCTACACCACAAATCGGTGCGTTCCAGCAAAGTCTTGACCAGATGATGGATACAAAGAAATTCGGAAGTGCGGATAATGCAGATGCACTGAAGAAGAATCTGTCTAAGCTGATTCTCTGCGTAGAGATGGAAAACTGGGAAAAGGCAGAAAGCTTTATGGA
>JAFUKH010000023.1 GCA_017467845.1 Lachnospiraceae bacterium
AATTCCGAAGGAGACTGGGAGAAAGAAGAAAAAGCATTCCAGATTAAATGTTGCAGTTGCAATACTCATTATCTTCAGTGTCTTTTTTATTATCTTTGTATTTTACTTTATGGAACACTCTGAGGATTTCCAGATTGAGCGCGGACATCATTTTTATGAAAAGGGAAACTTTACGAGAGCTTCATATAACTATGAGAAAGCATTGAGTATAAATCCGGATAATATTCAGGTTAAGCTTTCTTTGGCATATTGCTACCGGGATATGGGAGAGACAGATTCTTTTGAGCATATTTTGTATGAAGTGATTTATAGTCCTAATGTCACGGAAAATGATTTAATTACGGCGTATAGTTACTTAATTTCCCATTTTTTGGAACAAAATGATTATGAAAAGATTGACAAAATATTAACCGGTTGTAATAATGAATACGTTGTGAAAACCTATAGTGATTATATTGTATGGGAACCTGAGCCAAGTTACAGTGCCGGTTACTATAATGAAATCATTCCATTGAAGTTGTCCAGCAAAAGTAAAGGGACAATCTATTATACTACGGACGGTACAGAGCCTGACACAGGATCTACTATGTATGATGGAGAGACCATTTTTCTTGGTGGAGGAAAGACTCATACTATTAAAGCTATTTTGGTCAGTGAGTATGGTGTAATCAGTGACTGCGTTACTGCAGTGTATGAAATTGAAGTACAGAAGCCATCACCGCCGGAGGTGTATCCTTTGTCCGGTGAATATACGGCACCTGAACTGATAGAGATTGAAGTAGAGGACTATGAGAGGGTTTATTATACCACTGATGGTTCTGTACCAACCACATCCTCTTACCGGTATAATGGTTCTCTTATGATGAACAGTGGTTATACTTTATATCGTTTTATCAAAGTGGACGAAGATGGTATAGCCAGTGATTATACAGAGAGAGAGTATATCGTCACAATTAATGAAGCTCCTTCTCCGGGAGTGAATTAACATAGAAAGGGTAGAAGATATGTATAAGATTTTAGATGCAAAAGAACTTACCACCAATATTTATTTGATGGAGGTAGAGGCAAAGAGAGTGGCGGCGTCTGCTCTTCCCGGACAGTTTGTAATTGTCAGAACAGATGAGAAGAGTGAGAGAATTCCTCTTACCATTTGTGATTATGACAGGGAGAAGGGAACCGTAACCATCGTATTCCAGATTGTTGGTGCAGGAACCCAGATGATGAGTGCCTTAAAGGCCGGTGACAGCTTCCATGATTTCGTGGGACCTTTAGGATGTCCATCTGAATTCTGTAAGGAGCCTTTAGAGGAACTTAAGAAAAAGAATATTTTATTTGTAGCAGGTGGTGTTGGTGCAGCGCCTGTATATCCTCAGGTGAAGTGGTTACATGAGCAGGGCGTTAATGCAGATGTAATTGTAGGTAGCAAGACCAAGGATTTACTTATTTTGGAAAAAGAAATGGAAGCAGTATCCGGTAATCTGTATGTAACTACCGATGATGGTTCTTACGGTAGAAGTGGTATGGTTACCCAGACGATTAAGGACTTGGTTGCAGAGGGCAAGAAGTACGATGTCTGTGTAGCAATCGGACCAATGATTATGATGAAATTCGTATGTCTCCTTACCAAGGAGCTTGAAATTCCTACCATCGTAAGCCTTAACCCTATCATGGTTGATGGTACCGGTATGTGCGGTGCATGTCGTGTGACCGTTGGTGATCAGGTGAAGTTTGCTTGCGTTGACGGACCTGAATTTGATGGACATCTTGTTAATTTTGATGAGGCAATGACCCGTCAGCAGATTTATAAGACTGCAGAAGGCAGAGCTTATCTTGCTGCAAAAGAGGGTGCAACCCATCACGGCGGATGCGGAAACTGTAACTAATTAGGAAGAAAGGTCAGGTCAATAAGATGGATGTTTTTAAGAAAGTACCTGTAAGAGAACAGGATGCACAGGAAAGAGCGACAAACTTCGAAGAGGTTTGTCTTGGATATAATTTAGAAGAGGCGATGTCAGAGGCTAGCAGATGTATTAACTGTAAGAATGCACAGTGTGTACAGGGCTGTCCTGTATCCATTAATATTCCGGGCTTTATTGCTCAGGTAAAAGAGGGTAATATTGAAGGTGCATATCAGACCATCAGTGAGTCTAGTGCGCTTCCTGCTGTTTGCGGACGTGTATGTCCTCAGGAGAGCCAGTGTGAAGGAAAATGTATCCGTGGCATTCGCGGTGATGCAATCTCTATCGGTAAGTTAGAGCGTTTCGTTGCAGATTATGCAAGAGAGAACGGAATCAAGCCGGAGGGTGCTAAGGAGAAGAAGGGTAAGAAGGTTGCTGTTATCGGTTCCGGTCCTTCCGGACTTACCTGTGCAGGTGACCTTGCAAAGATGGGCTATGATGTAACCATTTTTGAAGCACTTCATGAAGCAGGTGGCGTACTTGTATACGGTATTCCAGAGTTCCGTTTACCTAAGGAAGCGGTTGTTAAGAAGGAAATCGAGAATGTTAAGTCTCTTGGTGTTAAGATTGAGACCAACGTAGTAGTAGGTAAGTCTGTTACGATTGATGAGCTTCTTAACGATGAAGGCTTTGAGGCAGTATTTATCGGTTCCGGTGCCGGACTTCCTAAGTTCATGGGAATCCCGGGAGAGAATGCTAACGGTGTATTCTCAGCCAATGAGTATTTAACCAGAAGCAACTTAATGAAGGCATTTGATGAGACTTCCACAACTCCTATTATGCGTGGTCAGAAGGTAGCTGTAGTAGGTGGCGGAAACGTAGCCATGGATGCGGCAAGAACTGCACTTCGTCTCGGTGCTGAGGTACATATCGTATATCGCCGTAGCGAAGAAGAGCTTCCTGCACGTGTGGAAGAAGTACATCATGCAAAGGAAGAAGGTATTATCTTTGATCTTCTCACTAACCCTGTAGAAATCCTTAAGGATGAAAAGGGCTGGGTAACCGGTATGAAGTGTGTAAAGATGATGCTTGGTGAGCCGGATGAGTCCGGAAGAAGAAGACCGGTGGTACAGCCTGATTCTGAATTTACCATGGAACTTGATACTGTTATCATGTCTCTTGGTACCTCACCTAATCCACTGATTTCTTCTACTACCGAAGGTCTTGAGGTAAATAAGTGGAAATGTATCGTAGCGGATGAGAACGGTTTAACCAGCAAAGAAGGCGTATATGCCGGTGGTGATGCTGTTACCGGTGCTGCAACCGTTATTCTTGCTATGGGTGCAGGTAAGGCTGCTGCAAAGGGAATTGATGAGTATTTAAGCAATAAATAGGAGATATACAGATGTTAATTTGTCCAAAGTGTAGAAACGAATATAGAGATGGCATTGAGAAGTGCGCAGATTGTGGATGTGCTCTTCAGCCGGTAAATGAGGGGGATAAGGTAATACCTCTCTTTGCCGGTAATCAAGCCAGCGTAGAGCAGCTTAAGAAATATCTTGAATATAACAAGATGCAGGGTGTTCAGGTTATTTATGATGGAACGAAGGGTGTTCATGTTCTTGCAGTAAAAGAAGAGGATGCAGATAAGGCGAAAAAGCTGGCAAACAATTTCATGCAGCAGGAAACCATTCGTATGCAGGAGGCTATGATGGCTCAACAGATGCAGGCAGGAGCCTTCAATATGCAGCCGGAGGAGAAGAAGTCAGAGGCTCCTGAGGTAAAGAATCGTAAATATATGGATAACAAGGAACGTGCTGCCGAAAATCGTTCTTCTGCATGGACACTTCTCTTAGTTGGTGGAGTAGGTCTCGTAGTGATTATCTTAGGGTTCCTTGGATATCTTCCATTTAACGTAAGCGGAGCAAGTAAGTTCATGGTTTACGGTATGATGGGTGCTTTATTTATCCTATTTATCGTAATGGGCTTTGTTTCTCTGAAGAAGTCTAAGGTTTATTCTAATCAGGCTAAGGAAGACACTGAACTTGAGAGCACATTGAAGGATTGGTGTAAGCAGGCTTTTGAAAACGGTAGAATTGACACCATGCTTGGCATGGAGGTTATGGGTGCTACTGAGGAAGAGCTTTATTTTAAGAGAACTTCCGCAATGAAAATGATGATTAAGG
>JAFUKH010000024.1 GCA_017467845.1 Lachnospiraceae bacterium
GCTGTAGTTCTTCCTTATAAATCGCCGCCTGCTCTGCAAGCCCCATTCCCTCATATATCCGGACCAGACCTTCCAAGGGGACTCTATCCCTTGCATCCTTCACCAGAATGGGCATAGTCTCAAATGCTGCATTATAAAACCAGATGCAGGCCTCTTCGGCATCTCCATGATGCTCATAAAAATGCCCCAATTCCAGACATACCTCACTACAGCCTTCCGAAAGTGCTGCCTTCATAGCGTACTTCATAAGCATAGGGACATCTCCCTTTATGTGAGCAACACGTGTTAGGACACTGTAGCATTCCATATATTCCTCGGTAGAAAGCTCCGGCTGGCAGCTCACTTGTGCAAAGTAATCCTCTGCTGCCAATAAGTCCTCTTTTTCACCAACCATGAAAAGCTCTCTGGCATACATCTCCCGAAGTCTTCGTGAAAGTCCCTTTCCACTACTAATCTGTCTGTGAAACGCCTGCAAATCCCGACTACCATGCTCACTTGTGGGCATATGGGTAATCACGATATCGCTATCATATACCACGGGGCTTGTACGAATGGTCTCGTGAATAGGTTCTATCCACTGAAACTCTCTGACTCTCTTAAATAGCTTAGGACGATATTCCTCATCAAAATTGTAAACCGTTCCGAAATGCAGCTGGTTGCCATACTTCATCTGCACAATCTCGATTTCCGGAAGCATATTTTCCTTTAATACCTTGAAGCGTCGGCGATTCTCCTCATCCAATACTTCATCCGCATCTGCAGAATAAATATAATCCCTATTAGCTTTGGAAAAAGCAAAATTTCTTGCCGCACTGAAATCATTTATCCATTCAAAATCATAGACTTTATCAGTATACTCTCCGGCAATCGCCTTGGTTTTATCCGTAGAACCGGTATCTACAATAATGATTTCATCCATCAAATCTGCTACGGAATCCAAACATCTTCTGAGTACTGCCTCTTCATTTTTTACAATCATACATAAACTGACAGATATCATAATGTACGCCTCCTACACTTACTTTATGATAGCAGAAAACCCGAGGAGGCACAACACCACACACTAAAAAACCAGCCCATAAGCCACCGCAATATAGGGAATAAACGGCACCGGAGTCCTCAAATTTCCGCTGGGCGCAATATTATGTTTTCTCCCTTGTACAATTCCCAGAAGAAGAAAGGATATTCCCATATGACACACCCACACAAAAATCCCTTTCTCCACTACAGACAACGCACATATCAAAAAGCACATCACATCCCCATCTCCGTACATCTTCCGAAATATAATCATCTGCAACACTGCAAATATAATTAAATCCACTCCGTAGGTGGTGGAAACTTTTTGCAGCAAGGAACCTACGGCAATTACCACGCAGGTCCCCAACTGAATCAAATCATATACCTGACCGGAATAATAATCCGTGATGCTACACACTGCCAAATATATCAGCATTACGAATCCGATTAGACATCTGTGCCACACCCCCTGCTGCCGATACAAAATGTATATTGACAGCGTGCTACATAAAATCATCAGCCTGACTGCATTTCTTCCGGTCACCTTGGCCTTCAACTCCCCATCCAGATACATCAATATGTGTAGAGCAAGCATTATCACGCCGGTAAGGAGCAGTCCAATCAGTATTCCTGTCAAACCATACCTATGCAACATTTCTCTAGCGAAGTCTTGTACGTAACTCATCCAACACGCTTCCCCTCACTGTAAATGTCAATATCACGGGATTCCTCTCCAAATCCGTCCCTGCTTTATACCCTGTCACCTTTACCTCATATTCTCCGTCCGGAAGATTTAGAGGTATCATAAACTGAATCTTCTCCTCCTGCACATACTGTAGATTCCCTGTATAATCATAAGTCTTATTCCAGTGATTCAGCAAATCCACAAACTCTGCTTCCACCCTTTCTACATATCCCCATGTGGTAATTGTCAGGATTCCGCTCTCTCCACGTTTAAAAACCGGTTCATGAGGCTCCAATATTCTTTCCAATTTAGCAGTTAATGCAAGACCGGTACTTCCTCTGGATTCTACTCGCATATTCCCCACATTGTCCGTAGCCTTGATACTCATCTCAAACTCCCCACAAAACTCCAGCCCATCCATGCTTCCTTCCACGTACTTGGGTACGGTGATGGTGATGACTCCATCCTTGGCTCCGTCATCCTCATCCCGGAAGGTCTTGGTGATAAAGTTGTCCTGATTATCCACAGTAACTGCGAAGTCTGCCAATCCGCTTCCCGAATCTGATGCGGTGATGGTAAATGTCTTAGAAACCTCCGTCATGTTCAGTGCATCCATATCCTCAATAGCATCCAGCCCATTAATCACCGGTGGCGTTCCATCGCAAATGAGCTTCAAATAATTATTCCTATCCGCACTGTCCACAGAGCTGTAAAGTCTGTGCTGGTAGGTGGTATACGCTTTCGGATAGACAAGGAACGTATGACCATCATAGGCACTTGGTATCGTATACCGGTGGGCCACTGTCACGCTGTCCTTTCCTACTCTTGCTGCTTCCGCTCCGGAGAGTGGCATTCTGTTCTGGGCAGATGCATTGGTTTGCAAATCAGAGTTTCCATAGCTGTAACTTCCGCTTCCCGGTGCATATGGAATCAGGGATTCTGCCCATTCATAGATTCCGTAGGAAGGATTACATACATTCAAGCGTACCGTATCCACCTGGGCCAGTGCTCTGGAGCCGTCGTCCGTAAGGTATGCCTTATCTTTCAGCTCAATCACTGCCAGGCCGTCACTTCTTACATAGAAGGTCTTGGCATCTGCTCCCGTGGCCACTCCGTCACCCATGGTAATTCCAAGCTGCTCCGTGATGGGCTTTGGTACACATACCACACTAACATCCTGTCCTGCCGCCTTTATAGGAATATGAATGGTACTACTGATATTTCCCGCCTTATCCGCCGCTGCTACATGCAGGTACTTGGTACCGGACGCAGGAAGTGTCACATCTATGTACTGATTTGCCGTACTTGTGTGGGATGTGGTCACTGTGGTGGATGAGGAAGTATCATACACGTAATGATACTTTACAACACCCGTTGTTAAAGTATTTAACGTAGTATTGGAGGTAAGGGAGTATGCACCCGTTATAGCACTATAACTCTTTACATAGTGATAGTACTTGGTTCCTTTATCCGCAGGCTTATCAAAGGATACCCTGAGGGTAGTCTTATTCCTTGAGGTCTTTACAACACTTGCCATGGCAACCGCATTAGGCTTCGCCATATCCGGTGCCACTACATCGTTTAAAGTGGTGGAATCATTAAAGCCTAAAGTCGTTGATACAATGCTAAAGGCACCGTCACCGGTCTGCTTACCGCTCTCTGAGGTATAAGACTGACAATATGCACTATTCACATAGTTGCTGCCACCATAAGCTCCCTTAGAGGAAAGAACCTGGCCTTCGGTGTAACCACAGATAGGGTATTCATCCACGCCTCCGGTGAATTCGATACATTCAATAGACACACTGGTATGGAATGCTGCGCCGGTTGTTTTTACCCGGCAAACAATACGGATGCCGGTGGTGCCTTCCGGAAGGGAAATGGTTTCATTCCAGCAGGCATATGGAATTCCCACGTTGGCATCATGCCTGATATCAAAAAGAGCAGATACGGTTCCCCTGTAAGAGTTCACAGACTGTCCTGTTTCACTCCAGAATGTTCCAAAATCAGGATCCTGAACATCATCTGTCCAATCATCATAACCATCAATGTACTGCAAATCCGAAGCTTTTTTATGATATATCAGGTTATTGTTCTGGTCATACACCATAAGGGCGGTATAATCCAGGTCTAAATGGTCTTTGCGCGCAAGACCGCTGTTGCTGTTAGAAGAGGTAGCCCTTGCTGAAATAAAAACCTCCGTATTGCCCTTGGTTGGTATAAAGTCATAACTTTTAATTGTGCCGCTGTCAAAATCATACACATAGCCAACATCAACACTTGCCATCTCATAGTTATATCCTCCGGAACTCAGGAAATGCCGTGCCTGGCCGTAACCATTATCGCCACTAAGTTGTCCTACATTCAATCCACATTTCCAGTCCTTCCAATCAGTCCAGTCCGTTTGACTGTTTTTCTCGTAGTAGACCTGTGCCTCCGCTGAAAGATAGTCCGGAACATCGCTACCTACTGCGCTATCGTAGTACCACATATAATCCAGCGGATCACTGTGCATACATTCCGGTAAATGGTTATGTACGATGTACTCTCCGGCGGTACCGCCCTGGTAGCCACCGCCACCACCGGCCATGCCTGCTTCTCCTGTATTTCCTGTGATGACACTGGTTCCGTCGCCTCCGGCATAGCCGTTACTCTGTGCACCTGCGCCACCACCGCCACCTGCAATAAGAAGGGTGCCTTTTAAGTTAGAGCTTACGGAGCTGTAACCACCGCCGGTACCAAAGTCTGAGCCGGTACCACCGCCGTTGTAACCGCTCTGGGAACCGATGTTGTAGGTAAGGACTTCTCCTGCCTTTAGGTATATGGTTGCGGTAGTGCGTCCACCCAGACCACCGGTAAAGGTATCGTAGTTTCCGCCCTGGGCACCGTTTAGTGTCAGCGTATAATATCCGCTATAGGGAACTGTATAAGTCTGGGAAGCTCCCGAATATCCAAAGCTCTTGTTGACGCTGTTGGTAGTACCGATATCCGTAGCAGAATTGATGATTCTATGGGAACCGTTCACTTCCGAGTACTGATATATCTGATAAGTCTTATCTGCACCATCTGTTTGTGACCAGGTAAGGTCCACCGCACCTTTTCCACTGTTGGAGGTATAATCATCCACGCTGGTAAGAATCAGACTTACCCACTTAGCATACAGAGTTACATTCCCGGAAGGAGTGTAAGTGGTTCCCGGCACTCCCACCGGCACCGTACAGGAAAAATCCGCATACCATCCACCAAAGGAATACCCGGGTCTTGAACTTGTAGGGAGGGTAATGGAGTTCTGGGAAAACTGTAAGGTAATGGTATCCGTGGTATTATTTCCAAGGAAGGTATATGTATCATCTACAAGAAGACCATGGGTAGGCGTGGAAATAGACTTGCCTGCATAGCTCTTAGTAGAATTGATATATGCGGTACCGGTTCCTCCCATATGGTTAAAGGTTACCTTGGGACCGGAAGGAGCTGTTACCTTACTGGCACTAAATGTCCATGTGGAACCGTAGCCCTGGGTAATGGGACCGGTATAACCGGCATAGGAGCCACCATTAGCGTTGATCTTGAGGGTGGATGTTACTCTGCGCCATTGAGCGAAGAGTCTAATTGTTGCACCGTTTTCATCCGGACATAAGTTAATAGCTTGTTCATCTGTGTATGCCGTACCACTTCCATCTCTTTCCGTGTTCCATCCGGTAAATACATATCCCTCTGCAATAAAGCTGTTCTTTCGTAAATGAGTATCGGTGTATCCGTACTGTGGATCGCTAGCTGGCTTTCCGTTATACATTGTGGCATTATCCACCATATGCTTTGTCATACCCATCCATCCAGCCTTACGAGTAGCATCTGCCGGAAAATTTGAAATGTACTGTACCTGGTAATAATTCTTTGAAATAAAGCTGTTACACATATGGGTGTAGGGTACGCCCTGCTCCATGTTGTCACAGTAAGGACACATATAGGCATATCCGGATGCTGCCGGGATAAAAGTAATATTCTGTACGGTACTCTCCCTGGCATAAATCAGAAATGGGATATATTCATTACAGTTGGCACAGGTAGCAAACCAGCCGGAGCTGTAGTTCAAACCACAATTTCCCTCATGATATGAAAATCCATAAAACTTCTCATCCGGCCAATCGGATTGATGAATACACTGTGCCGGTACATGCATCAGAGTCCACTTACTGATAGGAACCACTCCCGTTGCTTCATCCTCATAGTAATGCTCTCCCGGACCGGGCGTTTGTACTGTGGATGTAGCTCCCGTAGAGAAGCTATAGCCATAAGGATGCCGTTCTGCCACCTGCAGTCCATAGTCCGTTGTCCAGCCCCGTCCCGTATCTGATACGGTTACTCCCGGGAACTGACTCATCATCTCTGTATAAGTATCAGCTTCTACAATAGCTGTACTGTTTGTCCATAAAAAAACTGACATTAGGAATCCTAATGCCAGCCGAAATAATCTATTTTTCATTTTTAAACTCCGCTTCCACACTTATCACAAACATGGTCACCATTGCCATCAACACAATCTACCCAGCAACCGCTAATGTCACAAATATGGTCTCCATCACCATCACTACAGCTCAGGTTTTCATTCACAACCTTTGTATCACCACAGATAGTACAGTTATACTGTGTATCTCTATACCCGCATCCCTGAATAGTCACCGCATAACTATGATTTTCCGTTGTAGGAAGTGTTGTAGTATCCGTAACACCACATACTCTGCACTTAGCACTCTGGGTACCCGGTACCGCACATGTAGCAGGAATCAACACTGCCTGATCTCATAATCATGCTGATGTGTCATTGGAATACTCTCCGTCCTTGTCTCTCCGCAACCGCAAGTAAAGGTCTTCACACCATCACTTCCGCAAGTCGCTGCGGTAGTTACCGTGCCGCCATCCCACACATGGGTATGTGCCGGTGCTTCCGTTGGTGCAACTGTCGGTTCCGGTGTAGGAGCCGGAGTAGCTGTAGGAGCTGCCGTTGGCTCCGGTGTGGGTGCCTCAGTTACCACCGGTGCTGCGGTAGGTGCCTGTGTTACCACGGGTGCCTGTGTAGGCTCAGCTGTGGGAGCTTCCGTTGGAGCCGAAGTAGGCGCAGCTGTAACTACCGGTGCAGCCGTCTCCGGAGCTTTTGTTACTTCCGGAGCCTTTGTGGGCTCTACAGTCACCTTTGGAGCCACGGTCGGTTCCTCTGTGGGAGCCTCAGTCTCTTCCGGAGCTTCGGTCGGTTTCTCTGTGGGAGCCTCAGTCTCTTCCGGAGCTTCGGTCGGTTCTGCTGTAGGCACCTCGTTTGGTGCTTCTGTAGCTTCTACAAGCTCTAAAGCTTCGCTTTCTACTACAGATTCTACCACGTCACTTACTTCCGTACTCTTTCCGCAGCCTGTCATGGTTAATGCCACCGCTAAAAGAATATATAATAATCGTTTTTTCATTGGTCTCTCCTCACTCGTATAATATCTTTCTCAAAAAATTCCTTTGGAAGAATAAATTCCGTCACAGTATTACCTATGAATTTACCTCCGTAAAGCAAACGATTCGCTACATTTTATATACCACTATTATATATTTTTGAGTCTTCCATATAACTATATCACACTTTTAGTACTTTTGATATATTATTTCGCCCGGTTTCATTATTCTTTTTTCAAAGTGCATATCACTCTACAGTGTCTCACACACCTTCACCACACGAAGCGAACCATTATTCAGTTCTGTATAGAACCTCTCCGCATACTCTTTTTCCAGTAGGATGTTAATTCTGGCAGCAGCGGTCTCCTCATCGGTCACAGCGATGCTTTTCCCGGCGGAGTCGAATACCTCATATACCCGTACATTTTCCCACAAAAGGCTGGTTTGTCCCTCTTCCTCATTCACGGTGTACAGATTAATCATATCCCCCTTCCTGAGACTGCCACTGACCAGTTGATACAAATCTTCTGCCTTACATCCTGCGATTACAGGTGCATCCATCTCCGCTATATCATCCCTCTCTCCGGTAAACATTGCCTCAGTCAAGATACTCCCCTTTGGCAATGTAATAACGCTGCGCAGCCCCGCCAGCACATTCAAATCTTCAATATATTTGTCCGGAATGCTCTGCTTGTCCACCTGCATCGGCTCCATATACCGGGTTATGTTCTCCGCAGTACACTCCGTCCCTGCCGGCATTTCCTCTTTTAAAATCCACACCGGCCCCCGCTCATAATCATTGAGCATATTCTTTTCCATATTGAGTAGCACTACAAACGTTACGATTGATGCAAGTAATGCAATCAAAATGGTTATGGGTAATATTCTCTTCTTCACATCTATTCCTCCCTTTTTATATCCACACTTTTTTCCTTCGTACCATAGATTGTGTCTCCGCCCAGTCCCATAACATAAAAACCCACCTTACTATATACGGAAGTAGTTTCCAGCTTATTCCCATCCGGAAGAAAAGTTGCTTCCACGTCCAATGCCACGGTATCCAGCAATCTGCCGCTTTCATCAAATCGATATCTCCAAACAGTATCTCCAACCACATTGAACACCTGATAAGACAGGATATCTACCTTTCCACAGATTACTTCACCATTCGTACAGTAAAGGTTTTCATCCAATTCCAAATTAAATATCAATGCCTTCCGATACCGAGAAAACGCACTTTCCGGGGACTCCACAAGGATATTGTGAGTCATGCCGTACTCCTCCACATCAATCACCGCCGACGCCAGATTAGATGCAGCCAGACTATCCTCCACAAATGCGCTCACTGCATGGTACTGTAGCAGCTTTATCTGAAATAAAACTGCTACAAGTACTATCATACATAAGAACATCCCTACGCAGATACCTATTTGTCCCGGCTGCTTCCCGGTCAAACTAATTTTTCGCCGTAGACACCCGATTCTCTTCCACAATAAATTCCCGTTGCATGAAACCATTAAGCCAACCGTCCTCCATATTCAATATCCTGCCAGTTACCGTTCCCTTTACTGACAGACAGATATCCTCTCCATACCCCACCGGCGAGAGTGTACTGTCTCCCAGCTCTATCTCCTGCATTCCCAAGCACGTCAGCTCCGAAAGTAGTGCCGACTTATCTCCTTCGTCCAGATATCCCTTGGTCTCCATCCGAAGAATATACTTTCTGGAAAGCTGGCTTATCTCCAGCTTCGTAAGCATCAGCTGTGACAGATTCAGATACACCATCACCACTACCGCCATGGCAAGCAAACTGATACCTACCGTCATAAAATCCAGTAGCGAGCCTTTACTTTTTCTCACCATGTCACTACCCCAGAATCGTGGTTGCTTTGGTAGTCAGGCTGCTAACAATCGTAGTAATAAATGTGGTCAGACTATCCTTCAGCACCACACAGAGCAGCAGTGCGATAATACAAAGTCCTGCCGTCACCAAAATTCCGTCAATTCCTCTGCTTTTTTTAATTAATACTTTCTTTAAGCTCTTCATACTAAATCCTTCCTTATCCTATAAACAAATCTGCACTAAGTAGATGCGTTACACATGCATACAATGTCAACACAAGTACCAGCGCAAAAATACCCAATTGATAAAACGTTACGCTTCTATCCAGCTGCTCCTTCCTTCTGCTTTGCAGAAGCAGCTCCATCTCTTTTATTTGCTCCGAAATATCCCCCAAAAGCTCAACCGCCTGCCCTGATTCCATTGCCTGCAGAATGGTAATACACAAGGTATCAATATAGCGGTTGTTAAAATGACTCTGAAACCTTTCCAATGCCTCATCCAAATCTGCCTTCATAACGATATCTCCGGACAGCATTTCCAGCCCCTGACGAAGCCTGAGCTGGGACACTCTTCCGTAACATTCCGCCAAAGCATCCGTCACATACACTCCCGCACGAATCTGTATTCCCAGAGCGCAATATATCAGGTCTAACTCTGCAATCATTTCCCGATTGTCCCTACTGTTGGCATACTCGATATAAAGCCCCGGAGCAAACAGTCCGCCAATCCCAAGCAGTACTGCCAGCGCACCATCTACGTAGGAACCCAAAAAGCATCCCAAAAGTCCCATTCCTCCACTAAGTAGGAAGAAGGAAAACGGATTCACCCATTTCCCCAAATGATATTCCGCTCCATTCATCCTTAAAAACACAGCCCATCTGTCATAACTCCATAGGGGACCCGAATGACCTTTCAATAGCATACAAATATTGTCATATGCATCCAAAACCTTTCCCGCCGGATTCCACCGGTATTGAAGAAGCAGAATTCCCACAAATATACACACTGCGATTACTATGCGCATCCATATTATCCACATTTCCACCACTTCGCCTCCCTACGTTGAAATCTTTCTGACTTGTAGTACAAAGAGCAGAAGAATCACACCGATTCCCACCATACAGATTCTTCCAACCCATGTCCCTACGATAATGCCGGTAACCGGAATTCCTAACAGTGCCTCTACAGCCTTCAAAATCACCACCGTCATCCCCAAAAGTATCATAATGTTAATCCAAGCTTCTTTTGCCATACTCTTCCGCTCCTGTCTCAGCCTACTATTTTCCCGGACCGCTCTTCTGCTTTGCCCCACCAAGGTAGTAAAATCCGCTGAATACCGCAGCGTTATCTCCAGATTGTAGATAATTTCCTTGAACTTCGGATGCTGAATTTTCTCTGCCATTTCCAGAAGTGCGAGCCCGGTATTGCCGCAGGTCTGGGCTTCCACATATCCTTCCTCCAGTACTGTCCTTAAAGGTTCCTTCAAATATCCGCTGATTTGCCGGAGAATCGATGTGATTTCCCCCGAAGTAATACTGTAATTCCCAAGAAAGTCCAGAAATTTTAAAAGCTCCTCATCCGTCCTGTTGTAGTTGCGCAACATAAGAATACTTAAGAGAAAATAGATTCCCACATATGCCAGTAACACCATCACCCCTGCCATCCACCATGTGGTCCCTAGAAACAAGCAAAGAAAATATAGCAAACTTCCCCCTACAATTCCTGCTGTAATGGCCACCTCCGGAGTAAATCCCGGAAACTTCACCCCCACACCACTGTAAATGAGTATTTTTTCCATGCGGTATAACATCCCCCTTCGCCGATACTGCATAAGCAAACTGCTACGATGCTCCCGGGCACGCTTCTTCGCCACATTGTCTAGAGACTCCTGGGCAAGAAAGAAAATACTATTTAGAAAACGTTCTCTCCTTATCCAATAAAACAGCAGCGAAAAAAAGAATAATAATTCCGCAAATAAAGCCGCTTTAATCATCTTCTCCACCTCTCTCCCAGATTCTACGGTATCTAAGCTCTCCACATTTCTCATCCCAGCCTTCCCCGGCATAGACCTGAGACACCATATAATTCTCCATAAAGATGCAGGTATCAAAGCATTCCATCATCTTCATCAGCTCATTCCTTGTATAGCGGCTTCCCTGCATGGCATAGTCCACAAGCTTGGTTGTGGCCTTGTCCGCGGAAGGGGCATGAATGGTGGCCGCGCAAAGCTGTCCTGTATATGCAGCATTTAACAAATACAACGCCTCGTCTCCCTTCACTTCGCCGATGATAAAGAAGTCCACATCCATGGTAAGTCCCGCTATACTGATGTTCTTTAAATCATAATTTACCTGACTTTCCCCACTGCCGGGTAAAGAATGAAGGAACATCATATCCGGATGCCGCTTAGTAGTAAGCTCATCCGCCTGCTGGGTTACCAGGATAGCCATATTGTCCGGTAAGGTCTCCTTAAGTGCATTTAAAAGCGTGGTTTTTCCCGATGAATTGCCACCGCATATTAAGGTAGACCCCTGCCGAAAACGCGCCACTAAGGTCTCTGCCAATTCCCTTGACAGCATCCCTGCCTTAATTAAATCCTGCACTTCCGGGAATTTTCTCGGAACCTTTCGGATACATAAATAAGGCTCACTGTAGGTATTCACAAGAGGCATTGAAATTGTAAATCTGAGAATGAAATCCGGATGAGAATCCGAATCGGTAAAACGCTGAATAGCGTTCAAATTAGATATGTTCACTTGATTTTTTGTAGCTACATAGTCTACAAACTGACGGTACTCCTTGTCCGTCGGAAATGTTATTTCGGAGGCCATACGCCGCCCTGCCCGCTTGATGCGGATGTTATCGTGACTGATAATCCTGATGTCCGATATCTCCTCATCATCAATCAATGGCGAAATCCGTGAGTAGCCAAAAATATACTGCTCAAATAAGTCAATCAACGTTTCCAATTCCTCGCCATAGATTCCGTATTGCATCTGCGCATAACCCGATGCTTCCTGCAGAAAATCTTCTCTACCGATAATCCCCTTCTTCATCTGAAGCAAAGACGATTGTTTTCTGGTAGAATAATCCTCTACAAGACGATCTAATAAATCCGTCATATAAAAGAAACCACATCCTTCCTGAATATATTAAACTATAAATGTGGGGAAATCGGGAAATATAAAAGAAATGTGTATATTTACTATATACTAGGTTATTAGTCTTGTCAAGAAAAAAATCAGGCAGTTTTACCTACCTGATTCTAATATTAACTCTTTAAAATCATCTACGGGCATCGGCTTATAGAACAAAAAGCCCTGAGCCTTCTTACAACCACATTCAATGAGGAAATCCTTCTGTGCCTCCGTCTCTACACCCTCGATGATAATATTGGCACCAAGCTCCTTCAACATCTCCAGGGTATATTTTAATATGACACGTCCCTTTTGATTGTCGATATCATTGACAAACGCTCTGTCCACCTTAATCTCGTCAACCGGCTCATTCTTTAACATTCGCATATTAGAATACCCTGTTCCGTAATCGTCCATGGACACCTTGAAGCCCTGCTTACGAAGCTCTCGCATACAATCGTACATCATATTCTCATTGTCCGAAAAAGCACTCTCCGTAAGCTCTAACGGCACATAAGTTGCAGGAACATCATACTTCTCACTAAGCTCCTTCAGCACCTGCATAAAATCGGTATCATATGCATGAACTCTGGATACATTGATGGAAATGGGCACCGGCTGCTGCTTATTCTCCAACATCTCTGCAATAAATGCAAATACCTGCTCCCACATATAGTAATCCACATTGATAATAAACCCATCCGTCTCCAGCACAGGAATAAACTCTCCGGGAGAAACCATCGAATTATCAGGTCGCACCCAACGGACCAATGCTTCACCACCTACAATCTTCCCGTTTGTCATATCCACCTTAGGCTGTACAAACAGCTTCAATTCACCATTCTTAAGCGCAGGAACAATTTCATTTTCTATCTTTTTATTCTTCAGCTGTCTGGTACGCATCTCTTCATCAAAAAATGCATAGCTGGCATAAAACTTACCTTTGATGGTATTCAATGCACTGGTAGCACAATCCTTTAGATAACTGGTGGCACGTCCATTGTTAATGGTGGTACAAATACCAAAGGCAGGCAACAGCTTACAATCTACTTCAATATTATCAACATCACTCTTCAGCTCATTGACAACGCTAACGATATCGTCTTGACCAAGATACGGAGTTAAGAGCACAAAAATATCTGCTCTCATATGGCATATATAGGACAGCGGTCTTGCTTCAGCAATCCTTATTAAAGCAGCCGCAATCTGTTTCAGCACATAATCTCCTGCACTTCTTCCACAAAACTCATTTACCGCCTTAAATTGTGCAATATCAAGTACAACAAGGGCAAACTCCGTTTCTGCATATTTCATCATTACCTCATCACAGGTATAGAAAAATGCTCTCAAAGTTGGTAAATTGGTAATCAAATTTACATCTTTTTGTACATTTTCATCAGCCATTTTTCGAAGAGAGTACATATAAAGCTCGTCTCTTCCGGCTTCCGTACTTGCAAAAGAATGTGTCAGTACCTGTTCCTGTTTCAACTGCTCACTCATGTGTTACTCCTGTGAATCAATTCCCACTTTCTATTCTGGCCGCCAAATCCTCTAAATACATCCAACGATCCATCTTTATTTCCAATTGCGCTTCCAGGTCCTCTTTCTCTTTCATGAGCTCATTAAGCTTCACAAAATCTCTGGAAAATTTGGGAATTTCCGATTCTATCTTTCGTATCTTTTCTTCAAGATTTGCTATTTCTTCCTCTATGATATCATAATCTCTTTGCTCTTGGAAAGTAAATTTTAACTTTCTTTGCCGTCCGGCATTCCAATTATTTCGATCTGCTTTTGGTACTTCTGCCACATTACTGTTTTTAACTGCTTTTTCGCCGGAATTCACCCCCTCATCAACCTTTCGGTTAACATAATCTGTGTATCCTCCCTCGGACTGGCGCAGCTCTCCCCCTTCTTCAAAAGCAAAAATTCTGCGTACGGTTCTGTCAAGGAAATACCTGTCATGGGACACAACAATTACAATTCCCTGAAAATCATCCAGATATTTTTCCAGAATCTGTAACGTAGAAATATCTAAATCATTGGTAGGCTCATCCAGTATCAACACATTGGGTGATTCCATAAGTACCTTGCAAAGGTATAGCCTTCTCTTTTCACCACCGGAAAGCTTTCCGATAAGTCCATACTGGTCCTCCCCCGCAAAAAGGAAACGTTCCAGCATTCTTGCGGCAGTTATCTTACCATCTTTTGTTTCCACATATTCTGCAGTATCACGGATATAGTCAATCACTCTCTGGCTTGGATTCATGGTAGCAGCATCAATTTCCTGCCCATAATAGCTAAGCTTCACGGTCTGACCAATGGTAATCTTACCACTATCGGGCTGTTCTAACCCTGCAATCATCTTCATCAATGTAGATTTACCGCAGCCGTTTTTTCCGATGAAGCCCACACGGTCATCCTTTAAGAAAAAGTAGGTAAAGTCCTTAATCAGCACCTTTTCACCGTATGCCTTAGACAAATTCTCCAATTCCACAGTAGTTCTTCCAAGTCTGGTAGAAACTGAAGATAACTCCACCTGACCATCCTTTACAGGACCGGTCTGATTCTTTAAATCCTCATAACGCTCCAGCCTTGCCTTCTGCTTGGTGCTGCGGGCTCTGGCCCCACGCTTCACCCATTCCAGCTCCACTCGCAGAATGGAGTTACGCTTTCTAAAGGATGCCTCCTCCATTTCCTCCCGCTGGGTCTTCAGTTCCAGATAGCCGGAGTAATTGGTGCTGTAGCTGTAGATTTTTCCTTTATCCACTTCGATAATTCGGTTGGAGACACTATCTAAGAAATAACGGTCATGGGTTACCATGATGATAGCACCCTTACGCTTCTTCAGGGTTTCCTCCAACCAGTCTGCCATCTCATTATCCAGATGGTTGGTTGGTTCGTCCAAAACTAAGATATCCGCAGGAGATAAGAGCACAGAAACAAGAGCCAGCCTTTTTCGCTGACCTCCCGATAACTGACCACAGGTTTCCTCAAAATCATACACTCCCAGCTTAGTCAGCATAGTCTTGGCCTCAGCAGCACAGGTTGCCTCCTCCATCTGCAAAAGATGTGGATCTTCCCCCTTTTGTCGTCTGGTATCCATGACAGCCTTCACCACCGCATCTATTAGTTTCATGTCCGGATCAAATTCCGGACTCTGAGGAAGATAATTGATTACCACGTGATTTGCCTTGATCACAGTTCCCTCATCCGGTTCCTCCAAACCTGCAATAATCTTAAGTAGGGTGGATTTACCGGTTCCATTGATACCGAGGATTCCGGCCTTCTCTCCCTCCTGCAAAAAAAATCCTGCTCCATCAAAAAGCTTACGTTCCCCGTAAGCTTTTGTAAGATTGTCCACTGTTAAAATATTCATGTAATACTACTTCCAATTCTGTATGTTCGCATAAGTCACGTCGCGCAGCTTTCTTGTCAGATTGGTAAAGCCCGCACCGCACTTCTGTATATAATACAAGAATACCATATTTTCTTTGGGATTCATAGTTACATAATTTCCTGTCCAGCCGTCCCAGCCGTACTCGCCGATATCTCCCAGCGTCGCTGCCAGCCCCTGATTCTCCAGGACACGCATCAGACATCCATAGCCATATCCTAAAGTGCTGTCCCAGCAGAAGTCCTCTCTCTGATCATCTGCGAGGCGATTCTGCGTCATGAACTCCACAGTCTTCTCCCCAAGGATACGCACACCGTTATAGATTCCTTTATTCACCATCATCCGGGCAAATTTGCTGTAATCATCGATGGTGGATACCAATCCCGCGCCACCGGACTCAAACTGCACATCCTCACCATAGTATTCCCCTAAGTGGCTTTCCTCAAAATGTACAAGTCTGCCCTGTTCCTCATCATAATTATAGAGCTTGGCAAAACGATCCTTCTTCTCCTCCGGTACAAAAAATCCGGTATCTACCATTCCTAATGGTCCGAAGATTTCCTCCTGCAAAAACTGCCCATATTTCTTACCGCTTACAACTTCCACAACTGCTCCCAAAACATCCGCAGATAAGCCGTACATCCACTTTTTCCCCGGCTGGAACTCCAGCGGCACCTCTGCGATACGACGTACATATTCTCTGGTATCCGGAGATTTCCCATCTATTCGCGCCTGAATTAATTCTTTAAATAACTCATCCATCTGAATCCCCACCGCACTCCATGGATGTGGATATGGAATGCCGGTGGTCATATTGAGGCAGTCCCAAATGGTGATGTCACGCTCCGCGTCCACCAGACCATCTTCCGTCCATACCTTCTGCACATGGTACTCGGGCAGGTATTTACTCACTTCGTCCCGTAGGTCAATCTCCCCACGCTCCTCTAAAATCATCACTGCTGCCGCGGTCACCGGCTTACTCATAGAAAACATACGGAAAATGGTATCACGCTTCATGGCCTTTCCATTCTCCATATCCATCTGCCCGTAAGAGCTGAAAAACTTCTCCTCGCCGTCCTTGATTACTAAAAGATTCGCTCCGGCAATCTGACCGGCTGCAATTTCGTCGTTAATTAATTTGTCTACTCGTTCCTTGTAGTTGAACATTGGTTTATTCCCTTTCTACCGCGTACTATTTACCCAAAACTTCTGGCCCATGTCACTAACGAATCATGGTGAGTATTTTCTCTGACCGTCTCTATCATATAGTCTGTCACCGGACCGTTTCTTCTCATTTTTTCGAGAATCGTTTCTTGAAGTTCTTCTACAGACATCTCTTCATAAGACTTATTACAATCTACAACTACTTTTTCAGGCTTCTTTTCTTCCTTTACGCTTACAGACTCTGCTTTCGGCTGCGTGGTCGGTTTTATTTCAGGAACTTCCGCTTTTACAATTTCTTCTTGCTCCGGTTCTGCAGTTTTCTCAATTTCCACCGTTTTAATCGGTGCAAAGCTTTCGCTGCAAGATTCCGAAGGAATCCAGATTTCACCGGAGTTAGCAGGTACTCTCACCTGAATGCGGCCTTCTGTTGCAGCAACTCTCTCTCCTGTCAGTGCACCTACATATTCTGTCGCACCCCCCGCTTCCAAATTCATGGAAACATCGTTGCCTCCGTTATTCACTGTTGTAATCACACATTTTCCATCCAACACTCTCGCGTATGCAAAATGTGTTGTCTGCAACTCCAATTCTTTATAATCCCCATACATAAGCGCCGGAGTATTTCGGCGAACCTTACCCAAAGCAGCAATAAGTTTTGTGCAGGAATTTGTTTCCACCGAATTCTTATAATCTTCATAATTCAGTGCAGGTCTTAAGGAATCATCTGAAAACTGTTCCTTACGTCCTTCAATTCCAAATTCAGAACCATAGTAAAGAGACGGTATTCCCGGTAATGTATAAAGCATCACATAAATCGGCACCAAATGTGCTTTATTTTCCAGTTTTGTATAGATACGCTCCACATCATGATTATCCACAAAAGTGTAAAGCTTTAAATTGTTTCCAACCATGCTACCCACATATTTAATGGTATGAGCAACTTCAAAGTAGTTGTGATCGTTGTGAGCGGAATATAATGCTTTGTGAAGCATATAGTTTGTAACCGAATGAAGTGTTTCTTCGTTTACCCAACGTGAATAGTTTCCATGAATTACTTCACCCATGAGCCAAAACTCCGGTTTCACTTCATTTGCTACATGACGAAGTGCTTTCATGTACTCAAAATCCAGAACATCCGCTGCATCCAGCCTGATACCGTCAACATCAAATTCTCTTACCCAGAAACGAATTACATCACAGATATACTCCTTCACTGCCGGATTATGCTGATTTAATTTTACCAGAAGGTCATACCCTCCCCAATTTTCGTAGGAAAATCCGTCATTGAATGAGTTATTTCCGGAAAAGTTTACATTGCAGTACCAATCTTTATACTGTGAATTCTCTCTGTTAAGTTTAATATCCTGAAATGCAAAGAAATCACGACCTGTGTGATTAAACACTCCATCAAAGATTACTCTAATCCCCTGTTTATGACATTCTGCCACAAAACCCTTCAAATCCTCATTCGTTCCGAGTCTGCTGTCCAATTTCTTATAATCTGTGGTTTCATAGCCATGTCCTACGGATTCGAAAAGCGGTCCGATATAAATCGCATTACATCCGATTTCTTTAATGTGAGAAATCCATGGAAGTAACGTATTTAATCGATGTACCGGTTCTCCGTAAGAATTCTGTTTTGGTGCTCCTGTAAGCCCCAATGGATAAATGTGATAAAATATTGCCTCATCATACCACGCCATGTTTTCTGCCTCCTGCTTTCAAAAAAATAATAGACAACGGTGGTTTTCCGTCTGTAATACAATAATCCGCCCCAAGCATCCTTGGGGCGGGACTTTAAAATCACCTATATGTAATCCAATCTAAATCTTACGCGAAAGGATTCTCAGTAGGATATGGTAAGCTCTTAGGCTGGTTGTAATTCAAGTCTTCTACAGGAACCCCGATGAACTTGAATACTTCATATAATGCCTTACCATAGTGACCGAATGCAACTGCACCGTGATGAGGATAATTCTTCTCGATCAGTACGTGACGATAGAATCTGCCCATCTCAGGAATAGCAAATACACCGATACCACCGAAAGACTTGGTAGCAACAGGAAGAACCTCACCCTGTGCAATGTAAGCACGAAGCTTGCAATCAGAGGTAGACTGCAGGCGATAGAAGGTGATGTCGCCAGGCATGATGTCGCCTTCGAGGGTTCCGTTGGTAACCTCTACAGGAAGGCTTCTAGCCATAATCTTCTGGTACTTCATGCTACAGAATGCCAGCTTCTTAGAAGTGGTGTTACCGCAATGGAATCCCATGAAGGTATCCTTGTGGGTGTAATCGTACTTGCCTTCAATTGACTCTTTGTACATATCTGCAGGTACAGAGTTGTTGATATCAAGAAGAGTTACAGCGTCTGCACTTACGCAGGTACCGATGAACTCTGATAAGCATCCGTAGATATCTACTTCACAGGAAACAGGGATTCCCATACCGGTTAAACGGCTGTTAACGTAGCAAGGAACGAATCCGAACTGAGTCTGGAATGCAGGCCAGCACTTACCGGCGATTGCAACATACTCACGATATCCTCTATGCTCTTCAACCCAGTCAAGTAAGGTTAACTCATACTGAGCAAGCTTAGGAAGTACTTCCGGCTTCATGTTGCCAGCACCAAGCTCTTCTTCCATTTCCTTAACCTTTGCAGGGATTCTTGGGTCATCAGCATGCTTATTGAAAGCTTCGAATAAGTCAAGCTCTGAGTTCTCTTCGATTTCCACGCCGATATTGTAAAGCTGCTGAATAGGAGCGTTACAAGCAAGGAAGTTAAGAGGTCTTGGTCCGAAAGAAATAATCTTAAGACTTCTAAGACCAACGATGGCTCTTGCAATAGGCACGAACTCGTTAATCATATCTGCACATTCCTCTGCGGTTCCTACCGGATACTCAGGGATATATGCCTTAACGCCACGTAACTTTAAGTTGTAGCTTGCATTTAACATACCGCAATAAGCATCTCCACGACCGTCCAAAAGGTCAGCCTGGCTCTCTTCTGCTGCAGCGATATACATTGCAGGACCATCAAAATGCTTTGCAAGTAATGTCTCTGAAATTTCAGGACCGAAGTTACCAAGATATACGCAAAGTGCATTACATCCTGCTGCCTTAATATCCTCTAACGCCTGTACCATATGGATTTCACTCTCAACGATACAAACCGGACACTCGTAAATCTCAACCTCATCATATTTTGCCTTGTAAGCTTCTACTAAAGCTTTTCTTCTGTTAACAGATAAGCTCTCTGGGAAGCAGTCACGGCTAACAGCAACGATACCAATTTTAACTTTTGGTAAATTTTTCATCTTCATACCCTCCTGTGTGTGTAAAAAATTAGCTAATTAAATTATACAACTTTCGTTGTTATTTTCAATAGTCAGACGTTGCCCAACTATTCGTTTACGTTCAGATTTTTTCCTTTAAGGCCAATATGTACGCCTCTCTCATGGCCGCCTTCTGCATGACCGATGAGCCATTTATTTACTGCTGCCAGAAGCGCATCTTCATTCTTTGCAGCCACAGCACTTACCTCTGCATGCTTTGCCTTTAAAGGATAATTGGTTCCCTTAGGGAGAACGATTGCAACTTGGAAGCCCTTACCGTCTACGCTGCAAGGAGCATAGTGAAGAGTGGTTCCGTAGATTTCCACGCCCACGCCGGCAGGAAGTAAAAATGCCTCCATCTTGCCGGTATCGTAGGTTAAATCCTCCTCGATATCCTGCTGCATACCAACTACTAAGATGGCATCGGTTGCTGCGATATTTAATTCAGAATCTCTGTGATATTCTACGGCATTTAAAAGATTATTATGACCATTGCAGAAACCAATCTGGATAGGCATCTCACCATATACTACCGTTGAAAGTGCATCATAAGCACCGGTTGCCTCCAGAGAAGCTACAGATGGCTCATATACCACACCGTCAGTCACTTCGGTCTTAGAAAGAGCCTCAATAAGCTCTGTTAAATCCACGTTATTAATCACGCGACCGTATTTCTTAAATTCTTTATCGTTTACGGATAGAATTTTCATAATTTATACCTTCCTTTCGGGCACCTGCAAACTTTGGGCCGCAGGCACAAATTTGCCCGGTAAAAAATCTCGCGCCTATGGATTTTTTACCGTATTACCTGGAATACCGGCTTCAGTGCAGGATAAATCTGCTTAAACTGCTGGTAACGCTCCTCGTACTTCGCCGCAAGCTCAGGAGTAGGCTCTACCGTATCTACTACCTTCACGATTTTCGCTGCAATTTCTTCTACGGAAGCGTATTCGCCACAGGCAACTGCTGCCAGCATAGCACCGCCCAGTGCAGGACCTTCCTCGCTTTCGATGACATCCACCTTGATATTTAAGATATTGGCAATCATCTTCTTCCAAAGAGGACTCTTAGCTCCACCGCCACAGATTTTGGTTCTCTCAATCTTGATGCCAAGCTCTTTAGCCACCTCAAATGAATCACGAAGGGCAAATGCCACGCCCTCAAGAACTGCCTGCGTCATATCCTCTCTGGTGGTATCCATAGTTATGCCTACGAAGGTACCTCTTGCAGCAGGGTCGTTGTGAGGAGAACGCTCACCCATCAAATAAGGTAAGAAATACACGTGATTCTCACCAAGCTTCTCGATGCCCGCCTGCTCTGCCCCATAGTCCTTGGTCTTGATGATTTCATCCATCCACCACTTGTTACAGCTTGCCGCACTGAGCATACAGCCCATTAAGTGGTAGCTTCCATCCGCATGTGCGAAA